>NZ_JBQCVF010000123.1:0-5697 GCF_051962515.1 Neisseria sp. P0009.S007
ATCCGCGCCAAATATGGTAAGAGGCGGCAGCCTGACCGACCAGCATGCCCAGGCCGTCTGAAACTTCGGCCGCGCCGTTGTTTTGGGCAAAGTTCAAAAACGCCTGCGCCGCGTCGCCGTAAACCATATCGTAGGCAAGGCGGCAGTTGCGGAAAATTTCAGGGCTGACGGCAGGAAGCTGACCGCTCAAGCCGCCGGACGTGCCGTTGATGATGATATCAAAACCGCCGTTCAAATCTGCTATCGAGACGGCTTCAATACCGAAAAGCTGCGCCAATTCCTCGGCTTTGGCATGAGTACGGTTGGCAATAACGATACGGGCAGGGCGGTGTTCTTTCAAAACCGGAATCACGCCGCGCACGGCGCCGCCTGCACCCAAAAGCAAAATGGTTTTGTCTTCGATGGCAATGTTTTTGACCTGCGTGATGTCGTTGGCCAAACCAATACCATCGGTATTGTCGCCACGTATTCTGCCGTCTTCCAACCACACCAGCGTATTGACCGCGCCGGCAGCCAAGGCGCGGTCGGAATGTTCGTCTGCCAGCGCAAAAGCTTCCTGCTTGAACGGAACAGTTATATTCGCACCTTGCCCGCCCTCGGCACGAAACGCCGCAACAGCCTCGGCAAAACCGCCGATTTCGGCACAAATGCGCCCATATTCAATGGCCGCGCCTTCCTGCAGCGCAAATTGCTGATGGATTTGCGGCGATTTACTGTGTGCAACGGGATTGCCGAAAACGGCGTAACGCGGAGTGTTGTTCATAAAATGGGTCTGAAAAAACAAAAGAAAAGAGTGCTTATTATAGCGGTCTTTATGTTAAGAAAGCGTAATGTAAAATTGTTGACAATCAAACAGTCTGAAACTATATTTCATTGCGTAAAAACGGGTGCCCTGATGTATTTCAGACGGCCTTACCGTGATAGAATAACAAATTAAACCCAATCCCTCAGGAGCTGAAGATGTCCATCAAAGACGCTGTAAAACTGATTGAAGAAAGCGAAGCCCGCTTCGTAGATTTGCGCTTTACCGATACCAAAGGCAAGCAGCACCACTTCACCATCCCCGCCCGCATCGTCCTCGACGACCCTGAAGAGTGGTTTGAAAACGGTCAGGCGTTTGACGGCTCGTCCATCGGCGGCTGGAAAGGCATTCAGGCATCCGACATGCAGTTGCGCCCCGACCCCGCAACTGCCTTCATCGACCCCTTCTACGACGACACCACCGTCGTCCTCACCTGCGATGTCATCGATCCGGCTGACGGCCAAGGCTATGACCGCGACCCTCGCTCTATCGCACGCCGCGCCGAAGCCTATTTGAAATCTTCCGGTATCGGCGACACCGCCTATTTCGGCCCCGAGCCTGAATTCTTCGTTTTTGACGGCGTAGAATTTGAAACCGACATGCACAAAACCCGTTACGAAATCACTTCCGAAAGCGGCGCATGGTCAAGCGGCCTGCACATGGACGGTCAAAACACCGGCCATCGCCCAATCGTCAAAGGCGGTTACGCACCTGTTGCGCCGATTGATTGCGGCCAAGACCTGCGTTCTGCCATGGTCAATGTTTTGGAAGAACTCGGCATCGAAGTGGAAGTTCATCACGCCGAAGTCGGTACCGGCAGCCAAATGGAAATCGGCACCCGCTTTGCCACTTTGGTCAAACGCGCCGACCAAACCCAAGACATGAAATACGTGATTCAAAACGTTGCCCACAACTTCGGCAAAACCGCCACATTTATGCCCAAACCCATCATGGGCGACAACGGCAGCGGTATGCACGTTCACCAATCCATTTGGAAAGACGGTCAAAACCTGTTCTCAGGCGACGGCTATGCCGGTTTATCCGATACCGCCCTTTATTACATCGGCGGCATCATCAAACA
Source organism: Neisseria sp. P0009.S007 (assembly GCF_051962515.1). Taxonomy (NCBI): domain Bacteria; kingdom Pseudomonadati; phylum Pseudomonadota; class Betaproteobacteria; order Neisseriales; family Neisseriaceae; genus Neisseria; species Neisseria sp. P0009.S007. The sequence continues at coordinate 1,884 of NZ_JBQCVF010000123.1, forward strand.
CGCCAAAGCCCTGAACGCGATTACCAATCCGTCCACCAACTCCTACAAACGCCTCGTGCCGCACTTTGAAGCGCCGACCAAACTGGCATATTCCGCCAAAAACCGTTCCGCTTCCATCCGCATTCCGTCTGTGAACAGCAGCAAAGCACGCCGCATCGAAGCGCGTTTCCCTGATCCGACCGCCAACCCATACTTGGCATTTGCCGCTTTGTTAATGGCCGGTTTGGACGGTATTCAAAACAAAATCCATCCGGGCGATCCTGCCGATAAAAACCTGTACGACCTGCCTCCGGAAGAAGATGCATTGGTGCCAACCGTTTGCGCTTCTTTGGAAGAAGCATTGGCCGCCCTCAAAGCCGACCACGAATTCCTCCTGCGCGGCGGCGTGTTCAGCAAAGACTGGATCGACAGCTACATTGCCTTTAAAGAGGAAGATGTCCGCCGCATCCGCATGGCGCCGCATCCGCTGGAATTTGAAATGTATTACAGCCTGTAAAACAGCTGAGGCATTTTAAATAGGAAATCAAAGGCCGTCTGAAACTGGATTTGAAGTTTCAGACGGCCTTTAGGCTTGAAATAAATGGGGTGCTCGAATTGGGTATGATTGCGAGAAGCAATGAATCATACTGTTTGAAAACCTTTATGGAATTGGTACTGCGTGTTAAATTTCAGCATGACAGGTCTTTTATTAAAGATATTCGCCATTACTTTATAGTGAACCAGTCTTCAAACTAAATCCGCAAGGTAAGGGCATTACTTGGGAAGAGCTGAAAGAGTCTTTCGATTCGGATAAGACAGAAGAAGATTAAAGCCTCAGGCCGTCTGAAAGGATATTTTTTGTTTTCAGACGGCATGTTTGATAAGGAAAACCATGTTTGCAAATTTTGATTTAGGCGTATTTCTGCTGGCAGTATTGCCCGTGTTGTTGGCCATTACCGTGCGCGAAGTGGCACGCGGTTATACGGCGCGGTATTGGGGCGACCATACCGGCGAGCAGCTTGGGCGTTTGACCCTCAATCCGCTGCCGCACATCGACCCTGTCGGTACGATTGTCGTGCCGCTGGTGTGTCTGATGATAGGCAGTTTTTTGTTTGGTTGGGCGCGTCCTATGCCCATTGATTCGCGCAATTTCCGTGATCCGCGCCGCGCGTGGCGTTGGGTGTCGATTTCGGGGCCGATAGCCAATCTGATTTTGGCGTTCTTTTGGGGCTTTGTCGTCGTACTTGCTGCGTATGTGCCTGAGTCTTATCAAGCGCCCTTGGCGCAGATGGCCGGTTACGGCGTGATGGTGAACTCGATTTGGGTCGCATTCAGCCTGATTCCGATATTGCCTTGGGACGGCGGTATTTTTATCGATACCTTTCTCAACGCCAAACAGTCCATGCAGTTCCGTAAAATCGAGCCATACGGCACATGGATTATCCTGATCCTGTTGTTTACCGGCCTGCTGGCCAAACTGATTTGGCCGATTATTGCCATGATTCAGGACGCAGTGCGGATGGTTGTCATGTTGTTTATTTAAATGTTTTGGCTGAAAAGGCCGTCTGAAACTCAGTTTCAGACGGCCTTTTTCATTGTGCAACATGTAAATACGATTGGAAAAGTTGCTTAAAAATTGTACAATTTCAGCCCTTTCAATTCGGCGCAAATATCATGCACATCGGCGGCTATTTCATTGACAATCCTATCGCACTTGCCCCCATGGCAGGCATTACGGACAAACCGTTCCGCCGGATTTGCCGCGAGTTTGGCGCAGGGTGGGCGGTATGCGAAATGCTGACCAGCGATCCGAGCTTGCGCCATACCAAAAAAACTTTGCGCCGCAGCGATTTTGAAGGCGAGGGCGGAGTGGTGGCCGTGCAGATTGCCGGCAGCGATCCGCAGCAGATGGCGGAAGCCGCGCGGTATAACGTCGGCTTGGGCGCGCAGGTGATTGACATCAATATGGGCTGCCCGGCCAAAAAAGTCTGTAATGTGCAGGCAGGCAGCGCATTAATGCAAAACGAGCCTTTGGTTGCCGAAATCTTGGAAGCCGTTGTCAACGCGGTGGACGTACCCGTTACCCTAAAAACCCGTTTGGGCTGGCACGACGAACATCAAAACTTGCCGACCATTGCCAAAATCGCCGAAGAATCAGGCATCGCAGCCCTTGCCATCCACGGCCGCACCCGCACACAGATGTACAAAGGCGAAGCGCGTTACGAACTGATTGCCGAAACCAAAGGCCGTCTGAACATCCCCGTTTGGGTCAACGGCGATATTACTTCGCCGCAAAAAGCCGCCGCCGTCCTCAAGCAAACCGCTGCCGACGGCATCATGATAGGGCGCGGCGCACAAGGCAAGCCGTGGCTCTTCCGTGATTTAAAACATTATGCAGAACACGGCGTTTTACCGCCGGCCTTAAGCTTGGCAGAATGCAACGCCACCATTTTGAACCACATCCGCGCTATGTATGAATTTTATGGAGAAATTGCCGGAGTACGCATCGCCCGAAAACACATCGGCTGGTACATCGACGAAATGCCCGACGGCGAACAAACACGCCGGGACATCAACCGCTTGGACAGCGCCGCAGCACAATACGACACCCTTGCCGCCTATTTTGAGACGCTTTCAGAAAAAACCGACCGCTGGGTATGCCGCTATCGGGAAGGCTAAAGGGTTTCAGACGGCCTTTTTCTTTTTGGGAAGTAAATATGAAATTGACCTCACGGTTCAAACGCTTCGGCATAGCCGCGCTGTTGCTGACAGGATTTGGTATTTATGCTTATGACTACAATCTGATAGCCTGTAAATTAATGGATCGCTATTGGAATGAAGACAAGGGCAGGTGCATGAATCCTGATTGTCGTCAACATGATGCTTGTATGCTGAGTGCAGGTAAGGATAAAGCAACATGCGAAACCATCCGTCCCAGTGATAGTTTGGATAAGGCTTGGTATGTTCTGGGCAAGCCTTTGTATGAGGAGAACGGGCGTTTCTTTTGGGGTAATAAATATGGAGATAATGTAGCAGAAATCGAACCTGACGGAGAAAAGGTTGGTAAGATTACTTGCTTTGAGGAGTAGGTTGTGTGAGGAGATGGTTTCAGGAAACCCTATGTTTCAGTTGATTAAACGTATATTTTCTAAAAAGCATCAAGCTGATTCCATGTTTCCGCGCAATCGTTTCGAACATGTGGATTGGGAACAGGAATTGGCTGATGCCACTCGTCGGCTGGTCAATGATGAAGGGCATTATGACGAGCAGGGTAATACGGTTGAGCTGGAGTTAAGTGAGGGAGCGCATAATATCCTGCTGTATTTTACCTCAGGGGATGAAGCTCAATGTATGGAAATCCTGCAGAGTTTGAACGCATGGGATAATCAGGTTCAAACCTCTCTGGAAAAAGAGGCTCAATCGCCTATTCCTAGAGCGTATCAAGAAATAGGATATAACCGCCAATCTTGGGAAAAAGCACGGAAATTTCATGTTTGGATAGTCAATTGTGAAGAAAAACCGTATTCCATTCGTTACGTTGCCGATCATGCCAATAATGAATTTGTTATCTATCTGGCTCAAGAAAACGGGATATGGCGGGCATTTTGGGATAGTAAATTACAGAAATCTATTGCAGTATAAGATTTTGATAAAAAATAAGAATTGAATAGAGTAAATTTCTCAATCAAATTAAATAAACGCCGTCTGAATGTTCAGACGGACTCATCATCTAAAAACAAATCTAAAGAAAGACAATCACGATGAATCAAACGACGACTGACATTGCGCAATGTATTGAACAAAACTTACGACAATACTTCAAAGACTTGGATGG
>NZ_JBQCVF010000124.1:0-5552 GCF_051962515.1 Neisseria sp. P0009.S007
GCCGCAGAGCGTATAGCCAACAGTTTCAACACACAGCCGCCCGAAGGCGGCGGGGAAGCTCCTAAACAACATTCCCGGAGACTTGAAATGTTTCAACACACAGCCGCCCGAAGGCGGCTGGGGCTGCCCGCCGGCGGTTGTGGCTTCGCCTGATGGTTTCAACACACAGCCGCCCGAAGGCGGCTGGGACTCCTATCGAATTTTGTGATGCACGAATCAAGGTTTCAACACACAGCCGCCCGAAGGCGGCTGGTCCGAAACTAGACTGAAAACGTTAAAACACTTTGAGTTTCAACACACAGCCGCCCGAAGGCGGCTGGGCTTCGGTGGCGCTGGATTCGAGGCCGTTAAATGTGTTTCAACACACAGCCGCCCGAAGGCGGCTGGAAGAGCCAACGCCTAAATAAAATCAAACTCAAAAGTTTCAACACACAGCCGCCCGAAGGCGGCTGGGTATTTCCGGCGGCTCTTGGGTTTGTTTTGCGTAGTTTCAACACACAGCCGCCCGAAGGCGGCTGGCGATAAAGAGTGACCGGCACGCCGCCGATTTGCTGGTTTCAACACACAGCCGCCCGAAGGCGGCTGGTCGTGGGGCAGGATGTGGGCGACTTGCCAGAGTGGTTTCAACACACAGCCGCCCGAAGGCGGCTGGTTCCGGTTTCACAAATGTATCTGAGGATTTTAAAGTTTCAACACACAGCCGCCCGAAGGCGGCTGGAGAGTTTACCATTCAATGAACGAATCGGTGAATTAGTTTCAACACACAGCCGCCCGAAGGCGGCTGGGAATTGGTGATTTTGTACAAGTAAGAAAAGCAGCAGTTTCAACACACAGCCGCCCGAAGGCGGCTGGTCTTGAAAGCGGCCTTGGCAAAGGCTGAAAAGCAGTTTCAACACACAGCCGCCCGAAGGCGGCTGGCGGTATCCCACCGTCTGCTTACGCTATCTTGATGGTTTCAACACACAGCCGCCCGAAGGCGGCTGGCGAAAGCCTAAAGAAACAGGCAGCGCCGCCGAAAGGTTTCAACACACAGCCGCCCGAAGGCGGCTGGGTAAAGGCGTAACGGACACCAGCGGCCACACGGGTTTCAACACACAGCCGCCCGAAGGCGGCTGGAGTAACACCCTTAAATTCACACCGGCGCATGACAGTTTCAACACACAGCCGCCCGAAGGCGGCTGGTTGGCATAAGCCGCTCATATCGACCGTTAATGACCGTTTCAACACACAGCCGCCCGAAGGCGGCTGGCAAAGCTCAAATTCCGAGCCGACCACGTCGGCCGTTTCAACACACAGCCGCCCGAAGGCGGCTGGATTATTGAAGAGGGCGGTGACTTACTGGCAGATGTTTCAACACACAGCCGCCCGAAGGCGGCTGGGCGCACTAATAACGGTGCCTGAACCATTATCGATAGTTTCAACACACAGCCGCCCGAAGGCGGCTGGGCGGAGTATTGTCTTTTTTATTCAAAACAGGCTGTTTCAACACACAGCCGCCCGAAGGCGGCTGGAAAACAGACACCAACGTTAATTCGGAGATGTCTTTGTTTCAACACACAGCCGCCCGAAGGCGGCTGGGTCAGCCATTTGTACTGATAATGTCCTACCGACCGTTTCAACACACAGCCGCCCGAAGGCGGCTGGGAAACCATCCGGATAATACTGTTGCCATACTCGGTTTCAACACACAGCCGCCCGAAGGCGGCTGGGCTGCCAACAGCAGGACTTCCGCCTGTCATCGGCAGTTTCAACACACAGCCGCCCGAAGGCGGCTGGTCAAACACGGCAGCCGTAAGCCTTAGCTGCACTCGTTTCAACACACAGCCGCCCGAAGGCGGCTGGCCAAATTAATGCTCCGGTATGTAGGGCCAATCCGTTTCAACACACAGCCGCCCGAAGGCGGCTGGGTTGTGTGCGTGATGTCGGCGGTCAGGGCGGAGGGTTTCAACACACAGCCGCCCGAAGGCGGCTGGACCAATAAAGCCATCCAAATCAACACGCCCGAAGTTTCAACACACAGCCGCCCGAAGGCGGCTGGTCCTCATCCTCGCCATCAATCCGGCAATGAAGACGTTTCAACACACAGCCGCCCGAAGGCGGCTGGCAGCAACACCTTGACGGTGTACTACGATGGCGGGGTTTCAACACACAGCCGCCCGAAGGCGGCTGGTTAACTGTTGAATCGAATTATACGGACGGCAGGGGTTTCAACACACAGCCGCCCGAAGGCGGCTGGTGTTGGCGATTGGTTTTGTCGAATGGGTCGCAAAGTTTCAACACACAGCCGCCCGAAGGCGGCTGGTTCAGGCATAGATATAACAGAACGCGGAGCAAGTGTTTCAACACACAGACGCCCGAAGGCGGCTGGGGGTAATCTCACGCGCCCTCCCGTTTTATAAAAATGTTTCAACACACAGCCGCCCGAAGGCGGCTGGAATTTCAGACGGCCTACCAAACTAAACGGAGCAAGTTTCAACACACAGCCGCCCGAAGGCGGCTGGGCGAAGCCGAAAACTTCCGCCGAGCCGAGCCGATGTTTCAACACACAGCCGCCCGAAGGCGGCTGGCAAGAAGTACGGGAAGCTCGGCGAAGATTGGCGGTTTCAACACACAGCCGCCCGAAGGCGGCTGGCTTATCCCTGAACTCGATATTATTTACCAAAGGTTGTTTCAACACACAGCCGCCCGAAGGCGGCTGGTTGCGCTGCACCAATCCCCTCTGCGGATGGACTGGTTTCAACACACAGCCGCCCGAAGGCGGCTGGCGTCTTTCCGGCTGTCATTACTCAACAATCACAAGGTTTCAACACACAGCCGCCCGAAGGCGGCTGGCCGAACCGGAGAGATAGACGTCTTCCAGCCATGGTTTCAACACACAGCCGCCCGAAGGCGGCTGGATGAATCATCTGTTATCTTATCTGTATCTTAATAGTTTCAACACACAGCCGCCCGAAGGCGGCTGGCAAATTCTTGGGTACGAGCAGAATTGATGATGTTGTTTCAACACACAGCCGCCCGAAGGCGGCTGGGCAATTACCATTGGTGCAGGCTCGTTCAAGAATGTTTCAACACACAGCCGCCCGAAGGCGGCTGGATCAGCTACGAGTTCACATGGGTGCCGCCATTGGAGTTTCAACACACAGCCGCCCGAAGGCGGCTGGGCTGAAATCTGGGTTGAGAATCAGGCCGAGATTGTGTTTCAACACACAGCCGCCCGAAGGCGGCTGGTTAACAAGCCACGTTGTGCAGAAGTTTCTCCACGGTTTCAACACACAGCCGCCCGAAGGCGGCTGGCTGCCAACAGCAGGACTTCCGCCTATCATCGGAAGTTTCAACACACAGCCGCCCGAAGGCGGCTGGCGGCCACACTTCCACCTCATCAGACAAGACATCGGTTTCAACACACAGCCGCCCGAAGGCGGCTGGGGGCGCGTCATCGATTGCGCCTAAGACTTCAATGGTTTCAACACACAGCCGCCCGAAGGCGGCTGGGCGGAGTAATAAGTCAAGGGATATAATAGTTAAGTTTCAACACACAGCCGCCCGAAGGCGGCTGGTTTGTTTGGCCACTCGCGAAAAAAACTTTTGAGATGTTTCAACACACAGCCGCCCGAAGGCGGCTGGAATAATAGAGTCGCGAAGAAACCTACAAAAAAGGGTTTCAACACACAGCCGCCCGAAGGCGGCTGGGAAAGTTGCATGCGTGCTAGACCAGTGCCTTTATAGTTTCAACACACAGCCGCCCGAAGGCGGCTGGCAATCCATTGCCAGTTTTGAGCCGCCGAGAAGAGTTTCAACACACAGCCGCCCGAAGGCGGCTGGGTACTTCGATATCAATTTCAGCTTCAAACGGTAAAGGTTTCAACACACAGCCGCCCGAAGGCGGCTGGGCCACCGTGGGTAGATCGAAAACACTTTTTCAGAAGTTTCAACACACAGCCGCCCGAAGGCGGCTGGTGCTGCCGATGGCGATCAGGTTGTTGTTGTTGTCGTTTCAACACACAGCCGCCCGAAGGCGGCTGGTGCTTGTCCCGATTCCCAGCGCGGTCATCAGGTCGGTTTCAACACACAGCCGCCCGAAGGCGGCTGGTCGATCACTGAAATTTATTAAATAGAGGATTTTTTTGTTTCAACACACAGCCGCCCGAAGGCGGCTGGTTGGCTTTGGTATTAGCTCCCCTGCTCCCGTCGGGTTTCAACACACAGCCGCCCGAAGGCGGCTGGCATAGTTGAAAGACTTATTCAATTCAGGATAGAAGTTTCAACACACAGCCGCCCGAAGGCGGCTGGTGAATTAGCACTTTCTAAGGTGGTAAAAGGTTGGTTTCAACACACAGCCGCCCGAAGGCGGCTGGCGCACTGAGGCCAATGAAGCAGCTATCGTCAGGGTTTCAACACACAGCCGCCCGAAGGCGGCTGGTGCCTCTCTCAAAAGCCTTGCTACATCAGGTTTCGCAAGCCTAATCTCGCTAAACTCTCAAGAAAAGCAGAAATGCGAGTATAACACAGCCTTTTCTGTTATACCCACATTTGCAATATCCTGATTGTTAAAGAACAATCCTAATTCGCTAATCCTGCCACATTTTCATGAGAACAACAGGTTGGCGATTCACACAATCAACGTATCCTTAAACACATCCACCGTCGGTTTTGCGCCGTGGTGTTCCACTTTCCGCCGCCATTTGCTGCCCAGATGGTAAAAGCGCAGGCTGTCGGTTTCGGGGTTGTAGGTTTTTAAGAGTTTGTCTTTTAAAACGACCCACTGATCGGGCGCGATGTCGCATTCGAACACCGAATATTGCACGCGCACGCCGTAGTCCAGACACAATTTCGCTACGCGCCGCAGCCTTGCCTGTCCTTCCGCGTCTTCCAGCGAAATATCGTAAGTAATCAGCATCAGCATTTTGTATTCCCATGTGCAAGGCTGCTTTAGAGACCGTCTGAAAACATCCAACCCGTTTTCAGACGACCTGCAAACCTATCTCATCAAAAACGGCGGATATTCCGCCAAATCCCCGCGCAAGTGTCGCGCCAACAGCATGGCCTGAATATACGGCAACAGCCCGATTTCCACTTCTTCGCCCAAAAACGGATGCACGATTTTCTCCTGCTTTTTCGCCTGCAAGGCTTGGAACAAGAGCTTACGCGCATCGGCTTTCAAGCTTACCGTACCGCTTGCCTCGGTAACAAAATCCTGCGGTTTGATTTGCCCTCGGTTAATCAAGGAAAGCACCAGCCTGTCTGCCCACCACGCGCGGAATTCTTCCAAAATATCCTGCGCCAAACTGTCGCGCCCCGGTCGGTCGGCGTGTAGAAAGCCCACCTGCGAGTCTAGCCCCACGCCTTGCAGCGCGCCGCTGATGTCCTTGCCCAACAGACTGTACACAAACGACAACAGCGCATTCACCCCGTCTCTGGGCGGACGGCGGTTGCGCCCGTCAAAAGTAAAGCCGCTTTTTTCGCTCAAAAGCTGCCCGAATACGCCGAAATAACGCGCCGCCGCATCGCCCTCAATGCCGCGCACCACGTCCAGCCCGTCCGCGCCCTTCAAC
>NZ_JBQCVF010000125.1:0-1491 GCF_051962515.1 Neisseria sp. P0009.S007
CTGCCCCGACTGGCCTCGCCTGAATACGGACGCGGCGATCTGTTGCAGGAGCAGTTTGAAAACTACCTTTTCGGCAAAACCACTTTCCGCGATTTGGAAAAAAATGCCAAGGGCCCGTTTGCCATCATTTCCGCCACCGATATGGGCATAGGCGAGCGTTTCAATTTCACGCAGGAATATTTCGACCCGATGTGTATCGACTTGGGCGACTTGCGACTTGCCCGCGCCGTTGCAGCTTCAAGCTCCGTGCCTATGGTATTTGCACCGATTACCCTAAACAACAACGGCGGACGCTGCAGCTACACGCCGCCGATCAAAATCGAAGATGCAGACGACAGCGAAACAGGCAGACAACAAAGCCGCACCATAAAAGAATTTTACGAGCGCTTCCAAAAATACGCAGACGGGAAAAACCGACCCTACATCCACCTGATAGACGGCGGCCTGACCGACAATCTGGGTATGCGCAGCCTTTTGGATATGACGGAAATGTACCCGGAAAAAATCCTGACAAACAAAATCCTGCAAAACAACATCCGCCATATCGTCGTCATCAACGTCAATGCGCAAAACCAAGTCAGCAGCAATTTGGACAAAACCGCGGCCGTTCCCGGTTTCCGCGACGTCGTCTCCTCCATCGTCAATATCCCCATCGACCAAAACTCGCAAGAATCCCTGCGCCGTTTCCGTGCCTTCGTCGATCAGTGGAATAAAGACAAACAAACCGACGGCATCAGCTTCTCCTTCGTCAGCCTCAACCTCAAAGACCTCCCTCCTTCCGAGTTGAGGGAAAAAGTATTGAACATTCCGACCAGTTTTTATCTGCCACCGGAAGATGTGGACAACCTGCGTACCGCCGCAGCCGAACTGATGAAGCAGTCGCTGGACTATCGCAACCTGCTGGCAGAATTTGCGGCACACCCCAATCCAGACACCATCTTCGCAGCCCCGCCTCCGGATGCGCAAGAGTTCAAGCCATTGAACGAAAAGAAAAAGCAGTAGCAAACTGTTCCATAAAGTACAGCTCTGTTAAAATATCTGCTTCATCTTATATTTCAGACGGCCTCGATACCCAAGGCCGTCTGAAACACTTAACAATAAATAGAATCCAACCATGACCGAATTAAACACTCCCATCGTTACCGATATTGACCGCCCCATCCTCGTTCCACCGGGCGGCCATAAAAAAGTCCTGCTGCATTCCTGCTGCGCCCCATGTTCCGGCGAAGTGATGGAAGCCATGCTTGCCAGCGGCATCGACTACACCATTTATTTTTACAACCCCAATATCCATCCGCACAAAGAATATATGTTGCGCAAAGAAGAAAACATGCGCTTTGCGGACAAATTCGGCATCCCTTTTGTCGATAAAGACGACGACTACGAAAACGACCGCAAAGAATGGTTTGCCAAAGCCAAAGGCATGGAATTTGAACCCGAACGCGGTATCCGCTGCACCATGTGTTTCGATATGCGTTTTGAAAAAGCGGC
>NZ_JBQCVF010000125.1:1591-5517 GCF_051962515.1 Neisseria sp. P0009.S007
GCCGCCAGTGCGGAACCTAAATTTTTCAACATTAACATGATTCGCCTCCTAAATAGTTTTTCCATTATATGTTTCGCCAGGGCATCGGCAAAACGCCCATTTTTTACATGACAAAAATGTGGTTAATTACTACATCATACTACTTGCTTTGCAAAATTTAACACTCCTTCCATTTAGACGAAACCTGAATATAAATTTCTTTATTTCATAAGCCTCTAGCCAATGTCTGGCCAAATGTGATGCAAACGCAAAATAATGCCAAATCGCCACAAAGCCACATAAAATCTAGTTTAAGCCTCCCATCCCCTAATCCACACCCCGAAAAAAGCGCATTGTCAAGTCTAGTTAAACAAAGAAAAATACATTATATTGTGCCGTTCAAAGCAATCACATACCGTATCTTGTGTTTTTTAATGGGAAGACTGAACAATGAATGCAGCAACGAATATTAAAGTAACCAAACGCGACGGACGCTTGGAAGATATCAATTTAGACAAAATCCACCGTGTTGTTACTTGGGCGGCAGAAGGCTTACAAAACGTCTCCGTATCGCAAGTCGAGCTCAAATCTCATATTCAGTTTTACAACGGTATCCGTACCGACGATATCCATGAAACCATCATCAAGGCCGCGGCCGACCTAATCTCACAAGATACGCCCGATTATCAATATCTGGCTGCCCGCCTCGCCATTTTCCATCTGCGTAAAATCGCTTATGGCGAATTCGAGCCGCCTCACCTCTACGATCACGTTAAAAAACTGACCGAAGCAGGCAAATACGACCGCCACATCATCGCAGATTACAGCCGCGAAGAATTCGACGAGCTGAATGCCTATATTGACCACAGCCGCGATATGACCTTCTCTTATGCTGCCGTAAAACAGCTGGAAGGCAAATATCTGGTTCAAAACCGCGTTACCCGCCAAATTTATGAAACGCCGCAGTTCTTATATATTTTGGTCGCCATGTGTCTCTTCAGCAAATATCCGAAAGAGACCCGTTTGGATTACGTCAAACGCTTTTACGACGCCGTTTCCACATTCAAAGTATCGCTGCCTACACCTATCATGAGCGGTGTGCGTACGCCTACCCGTCAATTCTCAAGCTGCGTGTTGATTGAATGCGACGACAGCCTTGACTCCATCAACGCCACCACCAGCGCGATTGTGAAATACGTTTCCCAACGAGCAGGCATCGGCATCAACGCCGGCCGTATCCGTGGCTTGGGTAGTGAAATCCGTGGCGGCGAAGCACAACACACCGGTTGTATCCCATTCTTCAAAATGTTCCAAGCGGCGGTTAAATCCTGCTCGCAAGGCGGCGTACGCGGTGGCGCGGCAACCTTGTTCTACCCATTGTGGCACATCGAAGCCGAAAGCCTGTTGGTATTGAAAAACAACCGCGGCGTAGAAGACAACCGTATCCGCCAACTGGACTACGGCGTGCAAATCAACCGTCTGCTGTACACCCGCTTGATCAAAGGCGGCAATATTACCCTGTTCTCGCCGAATGAAGTTCCGGGTTTGTATGATGCCTTCTTCGCCGATCAAGACGAATTCGAGCGCCTCTACACTCAATACGAGCAAGATCCAAACATCCGCAAACGTACTTTGCCGGCAACAGAATTGTTCTCTACCCTGATGCAGGAGCGCGCCGGTACCGGTCGAATCTACATCCAAAACGTTGACCACTGCAACACGCACAGCCCGTTTGATCCACACGTTGCGCCTGTTCATCAGTCCAACTTGTGTATGGAAATCGCCCTGCCGACCAAGCCTTTGGATAACATCAACGATCCGAACGGCGAAATTGCCTTGTGTACCTTGTCTGCCTTCAACTTGGGCGCATTGAACAACTTGGACGAACTGGAAGAGCTTGCCGATTTGACCGTACGCGCACTTGATGCCCTGTTGGATTATCAAGACTATCCGGTTGCAGCAGCACGCACCGCAACCATGAACCGCCGCACGCTTGGTATCGGCGTCATCAACTACGCCTACTATCTGGCGAAAAACGGCGTACGTTACAGCGACGATTCCGCGCTCGGCCTGACCCACCGTACCTTTGAAGCCATGCAGTATTACCTGCTCAAAGCATCGGTAAACCTTGCCAAAGAATACGGCGCATGCCCGCTCTTCAACCAAACCGTTTATTCGCAAGGCAAACTGCCTATCGACACCTACAAAAAAGACTTGGACGCCGTGTGCAGCGAGCCTTTGCATTACGACTGGGAAAGCCTGCGCGCTGGCATCGTCAAATACGGCCTGCGCAACTCTACCCTGACCGCACTCATGCCGTCTGAAACCAGCTCGCAAATTGCCAACGCCACCAACGGCATCGAGCCTCCACGTGGCCTGGTCAGCGTTAAAGCATCAAAAGACGGTATTTTGAAACAAGTCGTACCGGAATTTGAAACCCTGAAAGATGCCTACGAAACCCTGTGGCAGCTTCCGGGTAACGAAGGCTACCTGAAACTCGTCGGTGTAATGCAAAAATTTGTCGATCAATCGATTTCCGCCAATACCGCCTACGACCCGAACAAATTTGAAGGCAGCAAAGTTTCCATGAAACAAATGCTCAAAGACCTGCTGACCGCCTATAAATACGGCGTCAAAACCCTGTACTACCACAACACCCGTGATGGCGCAGACGATACGCAGACCGATATTCAAGATGACGGCTGTTCGGGCGGGGCTTGTAAGATTTAAAATAGGCTGATTTTTGAAATATATCCAAGGCTTCTAGATAGTAGAAGGCTTTAAGGATTTTCTTAAATTAAAACCTACTACTATATGAAGCTAAGTTGTTATTTTCCAGAAAAGGAAAAATATGGATGCCATTTGGTCATTCTTAGCTGAATATAAATTTTATGTATTTATTAGTGTTCTTTTAGTCTTCGCTATTTTAGGATGGCACTTTATTGATAAAATTCAACATGTTTCATATGGTGAATTAACAATTAATAGAAAAGTCGACTAATTTTTAAAAAGAGAGACATTATGTCCTGCGAACACCTAACCATGTCATACAGCACCTTTTCCAAAACCAAAAACGACGCGCTGAAAGAGCCGATGTTTTTTGGTCAACCGGTAAATGTCGCCCGTTATGACCAGCAGAAATACGAAGTATTTGAAAAACTGATCGAAAAACAATTGTCTTTCTTCTGGCGTCCGGAAGAAATCGACGTGTCGCGCGACCGTATCGACTATGCGAACTTGCCCGAACACGAAAAACATATTTTCATCAGCAATCTGAAATACCAAACTCTGCTCGATTCGATCCAAGGCCGCAGCCCAAATGTTGCGTTCTTGCCTTTGGTGTCTATTCCCGAGCTGGAAACTTGGATTGAAACGTGGAGCTTCAGCGAAACCATTCACTCGCGCAGCTACACTCATATCATCCGTAATATCGTGAATGATCCTTCGGTCGTGTTCGATGATATTGTGCAAAACAAATACATCATCGCCCGTGCTGAAGACATTGCCTGCTATTACGATGATTTGATTGAATACACCCAGTATTACAATCTGCTGGGCGAAGGCACGCACAATGTCGGCGGCAAGCTTGTTACCGTATCTTTGCGCGAGTTGAAGAAAAAACTCTATCTCTGCCTGATGTGCGTCAACGTATTGGAAGCCATCCGCTTCTACGTTTCATTCGCCTGCTCGTTCGCCTTTGCCGAGCGCGAATTGATGGAAGGCAACGCCAAAATCATCAAGCTGATTGCTCGTGACGAAGCCCTGCATTTGACCAGCACCCAGCATATGCTCAACCTGATGCGTGCCGGTGCCGATGATCCTGAAATGGCTGAAATTGCGAATGAATTGCAGGACGAGTGCTTCAACCTCTTCAAAAAAGCAGCCGAGCAGGAAAAAGAATGGGCGGCCTATCTGTTTAAAGACGGCTCAATGATTGGCCTGAACAA
>NZ_JBQCVF010000126.1:0-5474 GCF_051962515.1 Neisseria sp. P0009.S007
GGGCCTTGACCGGGTTCAAAACCGAAGGCAAATACCGCAGGGAAAATCACCAAACCGGCCAGCAGCGACACAAACAGGTTCATCCACATAATCACATGGCCGGAACGGAACATATCCTGATCCTTACCCAAATACGAAGCATAGGTAATCATCGCGGACACGCCGATACTCAAGGCAAAAAACGCCTGACCCAAAGCAGTCAGCATCGTGCCGGGTTTCAAATACGACCAATCAGGTTTCAACAAGAATGCCACGCCGTCCATTGCGCCGGGCAAAGTCAGCGAACGGATAGCCAATGCAATAAAGAGGATAAACAAACCCGGCATCAACACGCGGTTTGCCTTTTCAATGCCGTCTGAAACGCCGCCTTTGACCACCCAAATGGTAATCAGCATGAACAAACCTTGGTAAAACAGCGAACCAAACGGCGAAGAAATCGTTTTACCAAACAAGGCCTCAAAGTCTGCACCGGCATGAATTTCGCCGGTAAAGCTGTGTACCACATAGTTCAATACCCAGCCGCCGACCACGCTGTAAAACGACAGCAAGATAAAACAAGCGACCACGCCCATGCGGCCAACCCACGGCCACTGCGAACCGGGGCGCAATACTTTGAAGGAATCGATGGCGTTTTTACCGCCCGTACGGCCGATGTAAAACTCGGCCAATTGGACCGGCAAGGCTACCAAAATCGTAAAAATCAAAAACAAAAGAAAAAATACGGCACCGCCGTTTGTACCGGCCGTATAAGGGAATTTCCAAATTGCACCCAAACCGATGGCCGAACCTGCCGCAGCAAGCACAAAGCCGATTTTGGATGACCAAGATGAATGGTTGCTCATGATGTAATATTAAGAAACGTGAAGATGCCGAATTGTAACAGGGTGAAGTCAAGCCGTGAGTGGCTGGCAGACAGCCGATAAGCAATTCGCACGGATGGTGCGTACTTACCAAGCAAATTAGCATGAATTTTTGATAATTAAACTTTTAATAGCACAAATTTTATTTTTATATTTCAAATTTGACGGTTTATTTTAAAAATAAGCATATAAAAGGCCGTCTGAAACCTTGTTTTTAAGGTTTCAGACGGCCTTTATCCTTAAGCCGCTTTATTTTTTCATGGCATCAGTTAAAACTTTGACATTGTAGCGATACATGCCAATGTAGCTATTGGCTGGTGCGCCACCCAATGCATCGGAATACAAACGTCCGCTGACATTAACGCCGGTTTCTTTGGCAATACGGTCAATCATGCGCGTGTCTTTGATGTTTTCAGTAAAGACGGCTTTAATGCCCTCGCGTTTGATTTGGCGGATGATGGAAGCCACTTGTTTGGCAGACGGCTCGGCTTCGCTGCTCACGCCTTGAGGGGCGATGAATTCAATATTGTAGCGTTTGCCCATGTAAGAGAACGCATCGTGTCCGGTCAAGACTTTACGCTTGGCGGCAGGTACGGCATTAAAGGCAGCCTGCGCATCACTGTGCAGTTTTTTCAGCTGCATTTGATAGTTGCCCAAACGTTGCTGATAGTAGGTTTTGCCTTCAGGGTCGGCTTGAATCAAAGCATTGGCAACGTTTTGCGCATAAGTACCCATCAGGACGGGGTCGGTCCAAACGTGCGGGTCAAACTCGCCGTGATCGTGATGATGGCCTTCGTGATCATGGTCATGATGATGGCCTCCCTCTTCTGCTTTCAAAGCCTGAATGCCTTTGGTCGCTTCGGCGAAAGGAACTTTACTCTGTTTGACTGCACGCTGTACATCGGCGGCTTCCAAGCCCAAACCGTTAAGCAATACCAATTTGGCACTGCGGATTTTTTTGATGTCGCCACTGGTCATGTGGTAGGCATGGCTGTCTTGGTTAGGGCCCACCAAGCTTTGAACGGCCACACGGTCGCCGCCAATCTGTTTGGCCACGTCGCCCAAAATGCTGAAGCTGGTGACAACAGGCAGCGGAGCGGCATAAGCTGCACCGGTCAATAATGCGGCAACGATGCCGAGTTTCCAATGTTTCATATTCTCTCCAGTGATATAACGTAACATTAACATCATCATAAAACAGACCGCCTGATTATTCAAGCGGCCGTCTGAAAAATCATGCCGTGCGGTGTTTCTTGCGGCGCAGCCATTTTGCCAAAATGCCGCCTTCCCAACCGAACACGACGGAAATCAAGTAAAGCGTGCCGCAGCATAAAATAATCGCAGGGCCGGACGGGATTTCAATATGGTAGGAAAACAACAGTCCTGCCAAACCGCAAAGCAAAGCCAATGCGACAGACAAAATCATCAGCCAACCCATGCTTTTCGCCCACAGTCTGGCGGTAATCGCCGGCAACATCATCAAGCCGACCGACATCAGCGTACCCAATGCCTGAAAACCGGCAACCAAATTCATCACGACCAGCACCAAAAACAACACATGCCAAAAGCCGCCCTTACCGCCGACAGCCTTGAGGAACAAAGGGTCTATACTTTCCAACACCAGCGGACGGAACATGACCGCCATCAGCAAAATAGTGACACTCGCAGAAACGGCAATCAGCTGCAAAGCCGGAATATCCACCGCCAACACCGAGCCAAACAGCAAATGCAGCAAATCGACGCTGCTGCCGTTTTTGCTGACTAAAACCACGCCGATGGCGAGACTGCTCAAATAAAATGCGGCAAAGTTCGCGTCTTCTTTCAATGAAGTAAACCGGCTGACCAAACCGGCCAACAAAGCCATCAGCAAACCGGCCGCAAAACCGCCAATGCTCATCGCAGGCAAACTCAAGCCGGCAAACATATAACCAATGGCCGCACCGGGCAAAACCGCATGGCTCAAGGCATCACCCACCAAACTCATGCGGCGCATCACCAAAAACACACCGACAGGCGCCGCGCTCAATGCCAAGCAGAAAATCGATGCCAGGGCATAGCGCATAAAGTCAAATTCGGCGAACGGCGCAACGACCAAATCATATAAGTCCATGTTTTATCGCTTTTTTATTATAATCTCTGAAAGCCTTAGGCCGTCTGAAAAATACTAACTTTCAGACGGCCTTGTCCATTAAACCGCGCACCAATCGGCCGCTTCCTGTTTCTGCATCATTCGGTTTGCCTGTGCCAAAAACTCATCGGTCAACACATTTTCCGTCGCGCCAGCAGTCACTTTTTCACGCGCCAAAAGCAGCGTGTTGGCAAAATATGCCCTCACCTGCTCGTAATCATGCAACACGGCAATCACTGCCTGACCGTCCTGATGGCACTGGCGCAAAACTTCCAACAGCGCATAAGTCGTCCGCGCGTCCACCGCATTAAACGGCTCATCCAGCAACAAAAATTTGGCATCCTGCACCAGCATCCGTGCAAACAATACGCGTTGGAACTGACCATTGGACAAGTGCGCGATTTGGCGTGTAGCAAAATCCTGCATTTCCACGCGTTCCAAAGCCGCCATCACGCGCTTTTTCTGCGCCGCGTTCACGCGTCCGAAAAAGCCGATTTCATACCACAGCCCCATCGCCGCCAGTTCAAACACCGTCATCGGCTGGCTGCGGTCAATATCCGACTGCTGCGGCAGATAGGCAATATCCTTGCGCGCCATATTTTCATAGCGCACGCTGCCCGTGTCCGTCTTCTGCAAGCCCATAATGGCTTTGAGCAGGGTCGATTTACCCGCGCCGTTCGGTCCGAAAATCGTCCACATCTTCCCATCTTCAAACACCATATCGACATGATGCACCACCGGCATGCGCTGATAGCTGACCGTCAAATTTTCCACTACGATACTCATGGCGATACCGCCCAAAAATATACAGCCCACAACGCCGCCAATGCGACAAGCGCAATCAGCAGCCTTTGCAGCAATCCGGTCAACAATACAGAATTCATAAGCCTAAAACCGCCCTTGTCCAAATACGGACAACAGGCCGTCTGAAAGAAAATTAAAACATTAAAATGATACTGTATAACGTTAACCCTGTAAATTTCTTTCGTTTTCAGACGGCATCGGGCAAAAGGCCGAATATCGGTTACAATCCGTTTTTTATTTGATGATTGTCCTATGTCTATTCCACTCTTAAACGAAAAACTCAATACCGAAACCGCCCGCATTTCATGGGAAGAGCTGCAACCCCACTTCGCACGCGGTGCCGCCGTCTATGTTGCGCCCGATTTGGATTTGATTGCCGTCGCCCGTCATGTTGCCGAAGATGAAGCCGCGCCATTGAAACAATGGATGGAACAAGGCAAATTCGGTGCCATCAGCGATGATATGGCACGCACATTTTTAGCGGATAAGCAGGAAATGTGGGCGGTTGTCGTAGCGCCGTGGGTATTGGTACAGCCTTGCAAAGACTGATAAGGTCGTCTGAAAAATAAAACCGGAACATTTCCCATGTTCCGGTTTTATTTTTCAGACGACCTATTGCAAAGTAAAGCCTGCTTTGAATTCAAGCTTCGGCACCCCGATAACGAAACGTTTGCCGATGCTGTCTTCAAACTCATACGCGCCTTCGATACTGCCCCAAGGCGTGCTGATTTGCGAACCGCTGTTGTACTCATAGGCTTCGCCCGGGTACAAAACAGGTTGCTCTTCAATCAGGCCAACATGACCGACCTGCTCTGTCTCACCGTGTCCGTCGGTGATTTCCCAAAAACGCTGACGCAAAGTAATGATTTTATCACTGCGGTTGCAGATGGTGATCAGATAATTGAAGGCGTAACGGTCGCGATAGACGTCGCTCTGACCGGCCATATAACGCGGCTCCACGTTAATCTCGATTTCATTCATAATTGTTTACCCCGTATGGTATTTATTTTATTTCAATATCCGGATAATTCCGGCGTGCCCGCCCTATTTTTGCAAAGGGTCGAAACACTTAAAACGCATCACGCGATCCAATAAAACAGGCCCAAGACCATCAAGGTCATCACAGCCGCAATCAAATCATCAAGCATAATGCCTAAACCTCCATGAATCCATTGGTCAAACCATTTTATCGGCCATGGTTTCAACGCATCAAACAAGCGGAAAATAACAAAAGCCGCCAGCCACCAGCTCCATTTAAACGGAATCAGCGACAGCACCAACAGCATCGCGACAATTTCATCCCAGACGATACCGCCGTAATCCTGAATACCCAGCTCCCTCTCGGTATAACCGCAAATGCGGATACCCCAGAAGAACAAGGCGATACACAATAAAAGCAATATCCAGCCGTCTATGCCCAACAGGCACAATACAAAAGCCAGAGGTAATGCTGCCAGCGTTCCGGCCGTACCCGGAGCAACCGGCGACAAGCCGCTGCCAAAACCGAATCCTAAAAAACACAATGGTTTGTGCAACAGCCAAGAAAAAGTAGGTTTACGTTCAGCCAAAATGATCAAATCCTAAAGAAGTCAGTTCCAATACGCCGCCTTCGGCATCCAAAATATTCAGACGGCCTGAGTCAGTCATTTTACCAATTCGGGCGACCGGTACGCCACTTTGTT
>NZ_JBQCVF010000127.1:0-5464 GCF_051962515.1 Neisseria sp. P0009.S007
ATCAGGGCATGAAAACCGCCGCTTACCAGACGGCCTACTCGGCGGGATAGGGTTTCGCTCATTTGGATTTTCCTTTCACTAAAATGTGTTTGTTTCATTTGGTATGGAGGCAGTCTTAAACTTCATTTGCCTGTTGTACAATCTTTGCCAGTTTCAATGTGTTTTCAAGCTGTTGCAATACGCTGTCGTCGTATGCCGCGCCTTTGCCGGTTACGGCGAGTTGTAGGATGCTGTCAGTCAGGCGGACGATGCGCCACATCAGTTCGCGCTCGTATTTTTTCAAATCGTCGAGGTCAGCTTCTTCGGGCAGGTCGGCGGCGAGTGTTGCGCCTAAGTCAGGCAGTTGTTCAAACAACCTCGCCACGATATGCGAATGCACTCCGGCCTGTTTTTCAGCGTGCAAGATTTCGTGTTTTGCCGCTTGGAAAAATTGCTCCTGCGCCGTCAGTGCGGAGCTGTAATCGCGTGTCTGCGTATGCGCCAAGCGCGCCAGCTTGAGCAATTCGCGGATTTTTTCAGACGGCGTATTTGCTCCTTCGATTTTAAGTTCGGCAATAAAATCAGCATCTTCCTGAGTGATGCGCACACTAATTGGGATACGGTTCGTTGCATTCATATTCGTCTGCTTTGGTTTGTATTCATTTGAATACAAATATACAAGGTGGGATTCTGAGGCGCAATACCTGAAACCGTATATTTATGTAAACATCAGGCCGTCTGAAACTTGATTTTCGGTTTTCAGACGGCCTTTTCCTTTATAATCCGTACATTATTTTCATACACACAGCAGGTTCTCCATGTCCAACAAACCCACACTCCTTCTCGTTGACGGCTCTTCTTATCTTTACCGCGCCTATCATGCTATGGGGCAGAATTTGTCTGCGCCCGACGGTGCGCCGACTGGGGCGATGTATGGCGTGTTGAATATGCTGCGCCGGCTGCGTGCGGATTATGTGCACGACTATTGCGCGGTGGTGTTTGATGCTAAGGGTAAGAATTTCCGCCACGAGATGTTCCCCGACTATAAGGCGACGCGCCCGCCGATGCCGGACGATTTGCGCCCGCAGGCGGAAGCCTTGCCGGATTTGGTGCGCCTGATGGGCTGGCCGGTATTGGTGATTCCGCAGGTGGAAGCGGATGACGTTATCGGCACTTTGGCTAAGATGGCTAGCGAAGCAGGGTGGAACGTGGTGGTATCTACCGGCGATAAGGACATGGCGCAGTTGGTGAACGAGCGCGTGACGCTGGTGAACACGATGAGCGGCGAAACGCTGGACATTGAAGGCGTGAAAGAAAAATTCGGCGTGCGTCCCGACCAAATCCGCGATTATCTCGCGCTGATGGGCGACAAGGTGGACAACGTGCCGGGTGTGGAAAAATGCGGCCCGAAAACGGCGGTGAAGTGGCTGGAAGCCTACGGCTCGCTGGCCGGCGTGATGGAACACGCTGGCGAAGTCAAAGGCAAGGTCGGCGAAAACCTGCAAGCCGCTTTGGAACAACTGCCGCTGTCGTATGATTTGGTAACGATTAAAACCGATGTGGACTTGCACACCGAGCTTTCAGACGGCCTTGAAAGCCTGCGCCGTACTACGCCTAAATGGGCGCAGCTGGTTGTCGATTTCAAACGCTGGGGTTTCCGCACTTGGCTGAAAGAGGCGGAAAGCCGTATGCACGAAGCGCAAAACACAGATTTGTTCGGCAGTGAGCATATCGGCGAACAAGCCGCATTGGCGATGGAAACACAGCCTGAAAAACAACCCGAACTCGCCCCAGTCCCTGAAAAGCTGGATTATCAAGCCGTTACCACCGAAGCGCAGTTTGCCGCCTTGTTGGACAAACTGGCTCAGGCGGACAAAATCGGCATCGATACGGAAACCACGTCATTAGACGCGATGAACGCCGCGCTGGTTGGCATCAGCATCGCGTTCCAGGCAGGCGAAGCGGTTTACATCCCCGTAGGACACAGCCTGACTGCCGCACCCGAACAGCTCGATTTACAAGACGTATTAGGCCGTCTGAAACCGCATTTGGAAAATCCCGCCCTGAAAAAAATCGGGCAAAACCTCAAATACGACCAACATGTTTTCGCCAACTATGACATCGCCCTGAACGGCATTGCCGGCGATTCCATGCTCGCTTCCTATATCATCGAGAGCCATCTCGGACATGGCTTGGACGAGTTGTCCGAACGCTGGCTCGGCTTGGAAACCATTACCTACGAATCGTTGTGCGGCAAAGGCGCAAAGCAAATCAGTTTTGCCGATGTCGCCATCGTGCAGGCGACTGAATACGCCGCCCAAGACGCCGATTTTGCCCTGCGTCTCGAAGCGCACCTGCGCGCGCAAATGGACGACAAACAGCTTGAAATGTATGAAAAAATGGAGCTGCCCGTCGCGCAAGTATTGTTTGAAATGGAACGCAACGGCGTGCAAATCGACCGTGCCGAACTCGCCCGCCAAAGTGCAGAACTCGGCGCCGAGCTGATGAAGCTTGAACAAGAAGCCTACGCCGCCGCAGGCCAGCCGTTCAACCTCAACTCGCCCAAACAGCTGCAAGAAATCCTGTTCGACAAAATGGGCATCCCCACCAAAGGCCTGAAAAAAACCGCCAAAGGCGGCATTTCCACCAACGAAGCCGTGCTCGAACAGCTCGCGCCCGACTACCCCCTGCCCAAAATCATCCTGCAAAACCGCAGCCTGGCGAAGCTCAAATCCACCTACACCGACAAACTGCCCGAAATGATTTCCCCCAAAGACGGCCGCGTGCATACCACCTACGCCCAAGCCGTCGCCATTACCGGCCGCCTCGCCAGCAACAACCCCAACCTGCAAAACATCCCCATCCGCACCGCCGAAGGCCGCCGCGTGCGCCGCGCCTTCACCGCACCGCAAGGCAGCGTCATCGTTTCCGCCGACTATTCCCAAATCGAGCTGCGCATCATGGCGCACCTCTCCGGCGACAAAACCCTCATCGCCGCGTTCCAAAACGGCGAAGACGTACACCGCCGCACCGCCGCCGAAGTATTCGGCACTGCCCCCGAAAACGTCTCGTCCGAACAACGCCGCTACGCCAAAACCATCAACTTCGGCCTGATTTACGGCATGGGCCAATACGGCCTTGCCAAATCATTGAGCATCGACAACATCTCCGCCAAAAACTTTATCGACCGCTACTTCGCCCGCTATCCCGGCGTCGCCGAATACATGCAGCGCACCAAAGAACAAGCCGCCGCACAAGGCTTTGTCGAAACCCTGTTCGGCCGTCGCCTCTACCTGCCCGACATCCACAACAAAAACGCCAACGCCCGCGCCGGAGCCGAACGCGCCGCCATCAACGCCCCCATGCAAGGTACCGCCTCCGACCTCATCAAACGCGCCATGATAGACGTATCCTGCTGGCTTTCAGAGTGCGAAGCCTCCCCGTGGGACGACCTCTTGCAAAGCAAACTGATCATGCAGGTGCATGACGAACTGGTGCTGGAAGTACCCGAAGCCGAACTGGATTTGGTCAAAGAAAAACTGCCGCAGATTATGGCGAAAGTGGATGAAGGGATGTTGAACGTGCCACTGGTGGCGGAAGTGGGTGTGGGGATGAATTGGGAAGAGGCGCATTGAGACGGAGAAAATATGTTTTTTAAAAATAAAGATTTTGTAAGTATTAGTGATGTTAGAAGGTCAAAAAGGGAAAAAATAGAAACTTATTATGCTAATTTGAATTGGAATTTTCATGCAAAACCAATAATCTTAGAAGTAATCGAAGAGTTTGAATATGAAATTAAAGAAAAACTTAAAGATAGAGTATTTCATAATATATTAAAGGAACAAGGAAATGGAAGAATAAAAACAGATAAAACAATTTATGGAGATAGTATAACTATTTATTTTGGGCAACGTCCCCTTCCATGTAGACCAACTATTTTAAAACCAGGAGTCAGTATGGAAGTATTAGTAGAAAAAGGGCCATCATTAGTTTTTTCTTGTGCGTTTAATGGCTCCGTTGCTGCTTTTATCTATCCTCAAGAAACAGATTGGTCTCACTCCAGTCGTAACGCGTATGTTGTTTCGGCATGGAGAAACAGTAGGGAATTTAATAAATCCGATATTCGTAGGGTATTTAAACTTTTCATTCAAATTTATTTATTTGGAAGCTCTTATATATCAAGTAAAAAATCAGCAAAAGTTTATGCTAAATTAGAGGCAAAGCATTTACAGACTTTGGAAGGTAAAAATGCAATAATAGGATATTTATATTATTTAAAATATATTATAAATGGGCTAAGGAAAATTTATGGAATCGCGAAGCCCTAATAAACTGTAGTAGTTATAGGTCAGTAACTTAATATTTAGCAAAAACTATTCAGCAAAAGTTGGTGCTATTTCAAAAGCCAGTTGTAGGTCGAATACTTGGATCTGATAAAATCAGCAACCATCTCAAAAGTCGTTGGATCCAAGAATCTGACCTCTCCCAACCGAAACTACGTGCATGCCTTAAGCCGCTCACCCTACCTGAACATCACGCGAAACTGGGTATCGGGTGTAGGGTGTGTGCGGTACGCAGGCACGCGATGTTTGAAACCTAAAACCCATCCGAGGCCGTCTGAAAACCTATCTTATGGTTTTCAGACGGCCTTTATTCTTCCCGCCGATAGGCATACAATCAAAAGTGCAGTACCTTTCATTGATTCAATACAAGGAGACCAGTTATGCGCGGCATAAAATCAGTTGCATTGTTGTGTACTTTGGCATTGGGTGCGCCGGCGTTTTCTGAGGGTTTGACCAAAACGCTGCCAGGCGATTTGACGACGGCTCAGGCGCAGGCGGTGGTGCAGGCTTCGATGAAAAAGGCGCGTGAAATCAAGGTGCCGATGAATATCGCGGTTATGGACGCGGGCGGTAATTTGAAGGCGTTCGCGCGTATGGACGATGCGTTTATCGGCAGTATTGATATTGCGCAGAAAAAGGCGAAAACGGCGCGCTATTTCAATATGTCCACCCGCGATTTGGGCAAGGCTTCGCAGCCGGGCGGCGAGCTTTACGGTATTGAGGTGACCAACGACGGTTTGGTGATTTTTCCCGGCGGTGTGCTGTTGGTGGATAAAAACGGTGTTATCGTCGGCAGTGTCGGTGTGAGCGGCGGCTCGGTCGATGAAGACGAAAGCGTCGCGAAAGCAGGTGCGGCAGTATTGTCGGGAAGTTAAGCCGTAGTTTGAAACAAGACCCAATGCGTTTCTTTTCATGATTTGCGTTGGGTTGTTGAAATAGGTAGAGGCCGTCTGAAAATCCCTAAATATTTTCAGACGGTCTTTTTCTATTCCGATTCTCTATATTCTATTTGCCGTATGCTTTTATTCTCGGCCTTTTATCTCTTTTTTTCATGAATAATGTTGTCGGTGTTACAATCGGCATATTCTTATTGTTATCAAACAGGTGTTTCATGCAGTTTTTCGGCCTGCTTATTCCTATTA
>NZ_JBQCVF010000128.1:0-5146 GCF_051962515.1 Neisseria sp. P0009.S007
ATGACCACGACTACTGCCCCTCAGCGTATTCGAGAAATTCCCTATAACTATACTTCTTATACCGACCGCGAAATCGTCATCCGACTGTTGGGCAACGAAGCGTGGCAAATCCTGCAAGACCTGCGCGGTCAACGCAAAACAGGACGTTCGGCACGAATGCTGTTTGAAGTATTGGGCGATATTTGGGTGGTCGTGCGTAATCCGTATCTGGTCGATGATTTGCTGGAGCATCCGAAACGCCGCGCCGCGCTGGTGCGGGAAATGCGCCACCGCTTAAATGAAATCCGCAAACGCCGCGACGATAATCGGCAAGTGGATGTCTTGGTTGCAGCAGCAGAAAAAGCAGTCGAGCGTTTTGATAGCAGTTTTGATGAAACCAGCCAAAAACGCCATCAAATTTTGGATCGCTTAAGCAAAATTACCAAGCCGCACAATATTATGTTTGACGGATTGGCTCGAGTAACGCACGTTACCGATGCGACTGACTGGCGCGTGGAGTATCCGTTTGTTGTCGTTAATCCTGATACCGAGGCAGAGATCGCGCCTTTGGTGCGCGCTTTAATTGAGTTGGACTTGGTCATTATCCCACGCGGTGGCGGTACCGGCTACACTGGTGGCGCAGTACCTTTAGACGCAAACAGCGCAGTCATCAATACCGAAAAACTCGACAAGCATCGCGGCGTCGAATATGTTGAGCTGGCAGGCTTGGACGGCAGACATCCGATTATCCATTGTGGCGCAGGCGTAGTAACCCGCCGGGTGGAAGAAACCGCGCATCAGGCGGGTTTGGTGTTTGCCGTTGATCCGACTTCCGCCGATGCGTCTTGCGTGGGCGGTAATGTGGCGATGAATGCAGGTGGCAAAAAAGCTGTGCTGTGGGGTACTGCCTTGGACAACCTCGCCTACTGGAACATGATCAACCCTCAAGGCGAATGGTTGCGTATCGAACGCGTTCGCCACAATTTTGGCAAAATCCACGATGAAGAAATCGCCTTGTTTGATGTACATACGTTGGATTCAGACGGCCGCAATATCGTCAATACCAAACGCTTGGAAATCCCCGGCCACAAATTCCGCAAAGTCGGTTTGGGCAAAGACGTTACCGACAAATTCTTGAGCGGTCTGCCCGGCGTGCAGAAAGAAGGCACAGACGGCATCATCACCAGCGTCGCCTTCGTATTGCACAAAATGCCGAAATACACGCGTACTGTATGTATGGAATTTTTCGGTACAGTCGCCACCGCAACGCCTTCCATCGTCGAAATCCGCGATTTCCTGCTTACCCATGAAAGCGTTCGGCTGGCGGGTTTGGAGCATTTAGACTGGCGTTACGTCCGCGCCGTCGGTTATGCCACCAAAGCGGCAGGTAAAGGCCGACCTAAAATGGTCTTGCTGGCAGACGTGGTTTCCGATGACGAAGCCGCCGTACAGGCAGCCGCCGAACACATCTGCAAACTTGCCCGCGCCCGCGACGGCGAAGGCTTTATCGCCATATCTCCAGAAGCGCGCAAAACCTTCTGGCTTGACCGCAGCCGCACCGCCGCCATCGCCAAACATACCAACGCCTTTAAAATCAACGAAGACGTAGTGATTCCGCTGGAGCGGCTCGGTGAGTATTCAGACGGCATCGAGCGCATCAACATTGAGCTTTCCATTCAAAACAAACTCAAACTCTGTGCCGCCTTAGAGCAATATCTGTCCGGCAAACTCCCCATCGACAAAATGGGAACAGACCTGCCAACCGCCGAACTATTGGGCGAACGCGGCAAACACGCCCTAGCCCACGTTTCCGCTGTCAAAGCGCGTTGGGAATGGCTGCTTGCTAACTTAGACGCGCCGCTTGCCGACTATAAAGCACGCTATGGCGCAGCCGTCCACGCTGCGCCCGAAGCCAAAAACAATGAAAGCTGCTTTATTGCCTTCCGCGATTTCCGCCTGCGCGTGTCTGTCAAAGCGGACGTAATGAAGCCGCTTTCTGAAATCTTCAGCGGCAAAACAGATACCAAAATTATCCAAGGCTTGGGCAAAATCCACGCCAAAACCGTACGCAGCCGCGTCTTCGTCGCCCTGCATATGCACGCCGGCGACGGTAACGTTCACACCAATATTCCGGTTAACTCAGACGATGCCGAAATGCTTCAGACGGCCTACCGTTCTGTGGAACGCATCATGAAAATCGCCCGTTCGCTCGGCGGCGTAATTTCCGGCGAACACGGCATCGGCATTACCAAGCTCGAATTCCTGACAGATGAAGATTTGCAACCGTTTTGGAATTACAAAAACCAAGTCGATCCCAAACACACCTTCAACCGTCACAAACTGATGAAAGGCTCGGACCTGCGCAACGCCTATACGCCGTCTTTCGAGCTTTTGGGTGCGGAATCGCTGATTATGGAAAAATCAGACCTCGGCACCATCGCCGATTCCGTCAAAGACTGCCTGCGCTGCGGCAAATGCAAACCTGTTTGCTCTACTCATGTTCCGCGTGCCAACCTACTGTATAGCCCCCGCAACAAAATCCTCGGTGTGGGCTTACTGACCGAAGCCTTCTTATACGAAGAACAAACCCGTCGCGGCGTTTCCGTCAAGCATTTTGAAGAACTGATGGACATCGGCGACCACTGCACCGTGTGCCACCGCTGCGTTAAGCCCTGCCCTGTCAACATCGACTTTGGCGACGTTACCGTAGCCGTCCGCAACTACCTTGCCGATTCCGGCCACAAACGCTTTGCGCCTGCAGCTTCAATGGGTATGGCATTTTTGAACGCCACAGGCCCGAAAACCATTAAAGCCCTTCGCGCCGCCATGATACAGACCGGCTTCCCAGCGCAAAACTTTGCCTACAAAATCGGCAAGCTTCTTCCGATTGGCACTAAAAAGCAAAAAGCCGAACCGAAAGCCACCGTCGGTACCGCCTCAATCAAAGAACAGGTTATCCACTTCATCAACCGTCCTTTGCCGAAAAGCGTGCCTGCTAAAACTCCACGCTCCATGCTGGGTATAGAAGACGACAAGAGTATTCCTATCATCCGCAATCCGGCTTCTCCGGAAGATGCCGAAGCCGTGTTCTACTTCCCCGGCTGCGGCTCTGAGCGCCTGTTCAGCCAAATCGGACTAGCCGTTCAAGCCATGCTCTGGCATGTCGGCGTACAAACCGTCCTGCCGCCGGGCTATATGTGTTGCGGCTATCCGCAAGACGCAGGCGGAAATAAGGCTAAAGCCGAAGAAATGAGCACCAACAACCGCGTGGCTTTCCACCGTATGGCGAACACCCTCAACTACCTCGACATTAAAACCGTCGTCGTCAGTTGCGGTACCTGCTACGACCAACTGGAAAAATACCGTTTTGAAGAAATCTTCCCAGGCTGCCGTATCATCGACATCCATGAATATCTGCTTGAAAAAGGTGTGCAGCTAAACGGCGTACAAGGTCAGCAATACCTCTACCACGACCCTTGCCATACCCCGATCAAAACCATGAATGCCACCCAAATGGCCAGCAGCCTGATGGGACAGAAAGTCGTCTTAAGCGACCGCTGCTGCGGCGAGTCCGGTATGTTTGCCGTCAAACGACCCGACATTGCCACTCAGGTCAAGTTCCGCAAACAAGAGGAAATTGAGAAAAACCTCAAAGAGCTGCCTCAGGGCGAACCCGTCAAAATGCTTACCTCCTGCCCAGCCTGCCTGCAAGGCCTGAGCCGCTACGCCGACGACAACAATATGCCTGCCGACTACATTGTCATCGAAATGGCGAAACACATCCTCGGCGAAAACTGGCTGGATGAGTTTGTAAAAAAAGCCAATAACGGCGGTGTAGAAAAAGTATTGCTCTAAGGACTTAGACAAAAACTTTTGGATGTAATAAAGGCCGTCTGAAAATCTTTCAGACGGCCTTTTTATTCAAAAGAATCAAAATACAATAATCAAATCAAATGCCTTTACAAATAGCGATGCTACACCAGCAGTATTCAATAAAAAATAAAACTTGAGGCTTTTATCCCCCAGGTTTTATTTTCAAGTCTTATGCTTTTTCTTGCTGACGTTTTCTTTCTGCCATCATCTCATGCAATGTTTGCTTGGCAGGTTTCATCGGAACATGGTTATTGGTCCAGCTTAACTGCTTGCTTGGCGTCAATGCACGGAATTTGGTAGCAGCCCAGCCGAATGCTCGATAAGCCTTACTGCCGCTGAAAATGCCGTTAAACGTACGCCACGCCATTTGCTCGCCGAAGGTATGCGATGCGCCTTGACCACGGATAGGATGAGGAACGGTTTCTGTTGGCGAACGTTGCGCTTCAACACGCAGACGTTGCATTTGTTCGGTAATCGGAATGCGTACCGGACAAACCTCAACACAGGCGCCACACATGGTACATGCAGTCGGCAGATCGCGTGTCGCATCCAAGCCTAACAAATGCGGAGAGATAATCTCGCCAATCGGGCCGGGATAAGTCGTACCGTAGGCCGCGCCACCGATACGGGTATAAACCGGACAGTGGTTCATACACGCACCGCAACGGATACATTGCAAGGTACGGCGCATTTGATCTTCTGCATACGCTTGACTACGGCCGTTATCAAGCAGTACCAAGTGCATTTCTTGAGGGCCGTCCAGCTCTTCGCTACGGCGAGGACCGGTAATCATATTAAAATAAGTGGTAATGTTCTGACCGAT
This sequence comes from Neisseria sp. P0009.S007, assembly GCF_051962515.1. Taxonomy (NCBI): domain Bacteria; kingdom Pseudomonadati; phylum Pseudomonadota; class Betaproteobacteria; order Neisseriales; family Neisseriaceae; genus Neisseria; species Neisseria sp. P0009.S007. Next base: position 4,676 of record NZ_JBQCVF010000128.1, read on the forward strand.
GGCGGAGCGTGGCAGCAGGCTGTACAAAGGCGGAACATCCGACAGCTTCGCAACCACTTTTTCAATACCGGTAATGGCGATGTGCACAGGCGGTACAGTGGTACTCAAGCGGCCGTTGCCTTCATTTTCGACCAGACACAAAGTGCCCGTTTCAGCAACGGCAAAGTTCACACCGCTCAAACCGACATCGGCAGTGCTGTAAATATCGCGCAATGCTTTACGCGCAAATCCAGTCAACTGGTCTACATCATCTGTTAATGGAGTGCCGAGGTTTTGATGGAAAAGCTCGCTAACCTGCTCTTTGGTTTTATGAATGGCAGGCATCACGATATGGGTTGGTTTCTCGCCGGCCATTTGAACGATAAACTCGCCCAAGTCGCTCTCAATCGCTTTGATGCCTTGATCTTGCAGATAATGGTTCAGCTCAATCTCTTCGCTGACCATAGATTTGCCTTTCACCATCAGCTTACC
>NZ_JBQCVF010000129.1:0-5036 GCF_051962515.1 Neisseria sp. P0009.S007
GTCAGGCCGTCTGAAAGTGTGTGGTAGGTCATTTTGATGTGTGTTTTTGTTGTTTGATAAATGCAAGGCAGCCGAGGAAAAAGGCAATGCACAATAATACGGAAACGGCGGCGCAAATCCGGCTGGCGACGGCTGTGTCAGCCAGGCGCATACAGGCTTCGGCAAAGTAAATCAGAATTAGCATGGAGCTGTATTGGTAAGTGTAGATGCGTTTTTTCAAAATACCGGTCAACGGCAAGCACAAAGGCAGGGCTTTCAGTGCCAACCATGAGCCGCCTTCGCGCAATGGAGCGATCCACAATTCCCACGACAAGGAAAGCAGAATCAGCAGGATAAGGCTTATGGACGTTGCAAGATAAGGTAATGGGGAGCGTGTATTATTCACAAGATTGAGGGCGTAAGCCGTACTGGAAAACTTAAAATTATACCGCTAAAAAGGCGGGGTAAGCCAAGAATATTGCTTAAAGATGCTCAAGAAAGGATTTATTGTTTTTTCTTCAAATTAATGAAACTTTATCTTGTTTTATAGTCTTATTAATATATATATCTAATAAAGATTGTGCTACTATTATAAATACTTTATCTCAGGAGGATAGAAAACCATGAATCGCGTTGCTGAAGTTATCCGTGATGATATTAAAGTAATGACAGCCTATCAGGTTGCTGATTTGCCGGAAGGTTTTATTAAGTTGGACGCTATGGAGTGTCCGCATCATCCTTTCGCCGGATATGAATCTTTGTTGTCAGAATGGGCGGACTTGGCAAAGCAGGCACCGATTCATTTGTATCCCCATACTGCCAAGAGCGGGATTTATGAAGAATTGAGGGAAATTTTCGGTATTCCCGATAAAGCGGAAATCGCATTGGGCAACGGCTCAGACGAGCTTATCCAGTTTTTGACTATGCTGGTTGCCAAACCAAATGCGCGTGTATTGGGTATTGAGCCAAGTTTCGTTATGTATCGTCATAATGCCGCGCTTTATGGTATGGAATATGTCGGTATTCCCTTAAATCCGGATTTTTCTTTAAATCTTCCTGCCGTTTTGTCTGCGATTGAGCAACATCAGCCGTCATTAATTTTTATTGCCTATCCCAATAATCCTACCGGCGTGTGCTTTAAACGAGAAGAAGTAGAGGCGGTCATTCGTGCGGCAACCGGCATTGTGGTTGTCGATGAGGCATATGGCGCGTTTCATCATGACAGTTTCCTTCCGTGGGCGGGCGAAGTCGAAAACCTGGTCGTAATGCGCACCATCAGTAAAATCGGCTTTGCAGGCTTGCGGATGGGATATGCGGCGGCAAGTCCAAGCATTATGGGTGAACTGGCCAAAATCCTTCCGCCTTACAATATGAATCAATTAAGCTTGGCGGCGGCAAAATTCTCATTGAAACATCATCAAATCATTCAGCAAAACATTGATATATTAAAAAACGAGCGTTCGCGCGTGATGAATGAATTGTTGAAATTAAACCGTTTGGAAGTTTTTCCGAGCGAAGCCAACTTTATTACCGTTCGCGTTCCTGATGCGGACGGGCTGTTTGAAACATTGAAGCAATACCGCATACTGATTAAAAAACTGCATGGCAGCCATCCGCTTTTGGATCAGTGTGTCCGCATAACCATAGGCTCGGCAGCGCAAAATGATGCTGTCTTGGCCGTTATTAGAAACCTTTACCCCAATCTTTGATTCCAAGGAAACTACCATTATGAACAAAGCTCAACTGCATTTGACCAATTTTCTGTTACTGGTTGAAGAAGCCGGTTCATTGACCAAGCTTGCACGCGCGTGCGGTTATGAAAACTCCGCCTCTTTGTCTCAGCTCAAACGCCGTTTGGAACAACAAGCAGGCGATGAGTCTGCACGCGGCATTCGTCCGAGCCTGGCTGCGAAGTTGGAATCCGGCATGCACAAACGCAAAGGCTGGCTGAACCGTGATCACAGCAAAGACCAAGAAAAAGCAGCAGCGGTTGAAGTGGCGCGTTTGGAAAAACAAACTGTCGAAGCAGTCGAAGCTGGTGTTTCAACCGAAGACCGTTTTGTTACCGTTACCCGCAATACCTGCGAAACCCAAATCACCGTCAGCCTCAACCTTGACGGTACCGGTAAATACCGCTTGGATACCGGCGTTCCTTTCCTTGAACACATGCTTGCCCAAGTGGCGCGCCATGGTTTGATTGACTTGGATATTACCTGTAAAGGCGATTTGCACATTGACGACCATCACACGGTTGAAGACATCGGTATCGTGGTGGGTCAGGCCTTGAAACAGGCGCTTGGCAATAAAGCCGGCATTACCCGTTACGGTCATGCCTATGTTCCGCTGGATGAAGCGTTGAGCCGCGTGGTCATCGATCTTTCCGGCCGTCCTGGTTTGGTGTATAACATCGACTTTACCCGCGCCCTGATTGGCCGTTTTGATGTTGATTTGTTTGAAGAATTTTTCCACGGCCTTGTGAATCACAGTATGATGACCTTGCACATCGATAATTTGAGCGGCCGTAATGCACATCATCAAGCCGAGACCGTTTTTAAAGCCTTCGGCCGCGCCTTGCGCATGGCGGTCGAATACGATCCGCGCATGATGGGTCAAACACCTTCTACCAAAGGCACGCTGAGTGAAGAATCTGTTCAAGAAGAAGCGGAAGCCGCGTCTGAAGAATAAGGCATCGTGTGAATGAATAAAGGCCGTCTGAAACCGATTGGGATTTCAGACGGCCTTTTATTATTTGTCTTGTATAGTGGCAATATTTTGTTTTAAACCATCTTTTGCTACAATCATTCTTATTATTATATTAATCATTAAATGTTTTCAGACGGCCTGAGGAGAAACAATGAAAGTAGCGATTGTCGATTATGGAATGGGAAACCTGCACTCAGTATTGAAATCTGTTCAGGCGGCGCAGGCCTTGTCCAATCAAAATGCTGAAATTTATCTGACTTCGCGGCCTGAAGAGGTGATGGCGGCGGATAAGGTTATCTTTCCGGGGCAGGGCGCCATGCCGGATTGTATGTCGGCGCTGAAGGCAAGCGGTTTGGGCGAGGCGGTTTCAGACGGCCTGAAAAACAAGCCGTTTTTTGGAATTTGCGTAGGTGCGCAATTATTGTTCGAACACAGCGAAGAAGGCGATACAGATGGTTTGGGTTGGTTTGAAGGACAAGTAAAACGGTTTTTGCCCAATCAAACCGATGCACAGGGAGGCCGTCTGAAAGTGCCGCATATGGGTTGGAATACAGTGCGCCAAACCCGTCCGCATCCTTTATTTCAAGACATTGGGCAGAACGAGTATTTCTATTTTGTCCATAGCTATTATTTTGCACCGAAAAATGAAGAGATTATTTTAGGTGTCAGTGAATATCCGAATGAATTTGCCTGCATTGTCGGTAAGGACAATGTATTTGCCACACAATTCCACACGGAAAAAAGCCATCAGGCAGGATTGCTGCTGCTGCGTAATTTTTTAAATTGGCAGATTTGAGGCTTTAACATAAATCTGCTAAAAATCGCTAATTTGTGTAAAATATACTGAAATTGAATAGAGGAGAAGAAAATGCTGTTGGTACCTGCCATTGATTTGAAAGAAGGACGCTGTGTTCGCTTAAAACAAGGTTTGATGGAGCAGGCGACGGTGTTTTCCGACTCGCCGGCAGAGATGGCGTTGCATTGGCGCAATCAAGGCGCACGCCGTTTGCATTTGGTTGATTTGAACGGCGCATTCGCAGGCGTTCCTCAAAATTTTCCGGCGATTAAAGAAATTTTGGCCGCCGTGGTTAAAGATATTCCGGTACAGCTTGGCGGCGGTATCCGTGATTTGGGCACCATCGAAAAGTATTTGGATTTGGGTCTGACCGATGTGATTATCGGTACGGCCGCGGTAAAAAATCCTGAATTTGTGCGCGAAGCATGTAAGGCCTTTCCGGGTCAGATTATCGTCGGCTTGGATGCCAAAGACGGTATGGTGGCGATAGACGGTTGGGCAACGGTAACGGAACACCATGTCGTCGATTTGGCCAAGCGTTTTGAAGACGATGGCGTCAACAGCATTATTTATACCGATATCGGTCGCGACGGTATGATGAGCGGCGTGAATATCGAAGCCACCGTCAAATTGGCTCAATCAGTGAATATCCCGATTATCGCTTCCGGCGGCTTGACGAATTTGGACGATATCCACGCATTGTGTGCCGTCGAAAAAGAGGGTGTGAGCGGTGCGATTACCGGCCGCGCAATTTATGAGGGAAGTATTGATTTCGCACAGGCACAAAAAATGGCCGATTCTTTGGCTTGACCTAAGTGCGTTTAATTATGCAGATTGGGGCTTTGCAAGGTGTAACAGCGCAGGAGTTGGCGTATAGCTGAAAATGCCTTCAAAAGCGGCATTTTGCAAAGTCCTTAGACTTAAAATCTGTCTGAAATAATTATAAAAAAACAACTCACTCAATATCTTATTTTATTAAGGGATTGGTATGCTTGAAGCGTTTGTTTTGGGTTTTTGGATTATCTGGTCATCCGACCGCGAAGTGTATCCGCTAAGCGAAAGTTTGTGGTTTACACTGATTGCAGTGATATTGCGGCAGCTGACGGCGTTTGATTTGCCGATTATCGATACCTATTGGATGATTTTCAACGGGATAATCTGGGCATTTGCCGGTTTAATTTTTTCCATTGTCGGCCGCATTGACAGCAATTTCATTATTTCCTGTGTTTTGGCGATGATAGCCGGCATTGGTTATTTTCAGCTGTTGCAACATTTGCCGGATTGGTTGAGCAAATTTTTGGCCTGACGGTTTCAGACGGCCTGATAACGGATAATAGGTATTGAGTATGGCATTGGCAAAACGAATTATTCCTTGTCTGGATGTAAAAGACGGTCGCGTGGTAAAAGGTGTCAACTTTTTGGGTCTGCGCGATGCAGGCAATCCGGTTGACGTTGCCAAACGCTACAACGATGAAGGCGCGGATGAGTTGACCTTTTTGGACATCACTGCCTCCAGCGACAATCGCGACACTATTTTGCACGTTATTGAGGCAGTCGC
>NZ_JBQCVF010000130.1:0-4910 GCF_051962515.1 Neisseria sp. P0009.S007
GCCTATGTTCCAGAATCCATGTTGATGGAAGATTGAGACAGATTGTCTGAAAAACTAACCGAATTTCATATTTCATTAGTCACGCATTACAAAATCGTTTAAAATAAATCTAATAAAAGCAAAAGCATTGCCACAGGCAAATGCAAAAGAGAAAACGTCAGTTACCCAACACATTACTACCAAAAATCACTCATGTATCAGACACAAAAAGGCTTCACCCTAATTGAGTTGCTGATCGTCATTACTATTGCAGCAGTAATGGCCGTCATCGCACTTCCCAATATGAATCAATGGATTGCCTCCAGACGTGCAGCATCGCAAGCAGAGCAAATTGCCAATCTGCTGCGCTTCGCGCGAAATGAGGCCGTCCGTCTCAATCTTCCCGTTTACATCTGCCCGGTCAAAATCAAATCCGATGGCTCGCCCAATAATGGTTGCGATTCCAAATATGCCGGTAATGGTATGTTGGCCTACGCCGATAAAAACGAAGACTTACGCTATCAAAACGATACTGTCGATTTATCCATCCGCTCCATTATCCTTAATGGAGATACTGACAAAGTGGAATACAGCTTTAACTATATCCCTATCGGCAATGACCGTTCTGCCCTCTCTGCTTCAGCTCCAAAAGAAGTCTGGTGGAGATTTCTTCCCAATGGTACATTTGGCCATTCAATCGATGGAAAGAATTATCAATTTTCAGACGGCCACATCAAAATCAGCCTGACGGATAAATCCGCCACCGATGCTGAAACCAAGAAAGCCCGTGCTACCGTACTTTTAATCAATGGCAATGGGCATGTCGAAATCTGTGCTAAAAACGATGAGCGCAAAATGTGCGAATACTCTTCCAAATAATAACAACGGTATCTTATGAACATTACTAATCCTACTCATCTCAGATTATTTAAAGGCCGTCTGAAAACGAGCTCAACAAGCTTTACTCCAAAACTTCAATCAGGCATGACCCTGATTGAAGTTTTGATTGCCATGTTTGTCCTTGCTATCGGCGTACTGGCCCTTCTGGCTGTTCAATTACGTACCGTATCCAACGTGCGTGAGTCTGAAAATCAAACCACAGTCGCCCAAATTACGCAAAATTTGATTGAAGGCATGCTCATTAATCCGACGCTCTTTGAAGAAACCGATACTGCAGGCGAAAAAACTACCCGTTATAAAAAATCCTACGATGCCTACCTCAAATCAGACTCTAAACAAACTGCAAAATTTGAAGCCAAAATGACCAAAGCGCAACTTGCGCAGGCGCAAATTGCCCAGTTTAAGGCCGACTTAGCCAAAGCCCTTCCCGAAGCCCAAGTCTTCTCGACCATCTGTAAAGATTCTTCCGGTGCAGAGCCGACTTACGAAAATGGGTTTAACGCAAAATGCGATGGCAAAGGCGACACGACCATCGTGAAAGTTTTATGGTTGCAAGATGTCGAAGAAGAAAATAGCGCAAAAAATCTCAACACATCGGGGCATCACGTTGTCTATACCTACCAATCACGCGTAAGAGACTAACAATGAACAATAAACGCTTACTCAACCATATTCCCAATAAAACCGCGATGCGCGGTTTTAGCATCCTTGAATTTCTGGTTGCCAGCCTGCTCAGCATGATCGTCCTAATGGCTGTCAGCTCCACCTACTTTACTGCACGCGGATTGAACAAATCTGCTAACGCCCGTATCGGTATCCAACAAGATTTGCGCAACGCCGCCAATATGATCGTCCGCGATGCGCGTATGGCAGGTAATTTCGGCTGCTTCAATATGGCGAATTTTCCTGCCTCTGCAGTGATAGAAGACAAAAGCTCAGATGAATATGCCTTGAAAACAGCCGGTGTTAATAAGCTGTTACCTGTTAAAGAAATCAATAAATTAAGCTATACCGGCTTTGCTCAAACCGGCAAAGCCCTGCTGTTCCAATACGGTATCGACAAAGCAGACTCAACTGAAAAAACTGCCATTGCCAGCAGCTGCTACGGTATTGCCAAACCTCACACAGAAATTAAAGATTTGGCTGCGGCAAAATCGGCTTTAAAAATTACCAACTCTGATCAAGACGGCAGTATCGCCATCATGAAACATGAAATAATTGCCTACGCTGTCGGTAAACTTGGCAAAGAGATCGGCTTATTCCGTTTCCAATTATCTGATGATGGCTCATGGAACAACCCACAGCTACTGATTAAAGATATCGAGTCTATGAAAATCCATTATTTTTATGCCAACTGTTCCGATGCGCCCAATGCATCTACCAGTGCCACAAGTGAAGAAAACTTTGTGCGTGCAGATAAATTGGATATCTCACCTGAGGCTAAATCTCCGGCTTCTATCCAAATCGTACTGAATGGCGGCAGCATTGATTCCTCAACAGAAAAAGACAATAAAGTCGATATCTATAATATTAATGCCACTATCCGCGGAGGAAACGTATGCGCCGACCGATCACTCTAATCAAACCTGACCGGCAGCAGGGCTATGCTTTGTTTATCGTCTTAATGATGATGGTCGTCATCGCCCTGCTCGTGGTCACAGCCACCCAGTCCTACAATACTGAACAGCGTATCAGCACCAATGATGCCGACCGCAAACTGGCAACCACCCTAGCAGAAGCGGCACTGCGTGAAGGTGAAAATCAAATTTTTGATATTGAAGGTAAAAAGACTACTTTTACCGCAAAATGTGAAAAAGGTTTATGTTCCACACCAAACGTAAAATCCAATGGCGATTTTACTGAAGAGGGTAGCCCAACCGTAGATGCTTGGAAGCGCAAATGCGACAAAAACCTGTGTATTGACGCCAATGGTACGGAATATCCTTTAGATAAAAAAAGCGGCATCGCAAACAATCCACGCTACATTATCGAATATTTAGGCAAAACTACTGAGGGTCGAATTACCTACCGTGTTACAGCCAAGGCATGGGGTAAGAATGCCAATACCCAAGTCATTCTTCAGTCTTACGTTGCCAGCGAATAATAAAATGAATACCACCTCTACCCAACAACTAGGCTTTACGCTGGTTGAGATGATGATTGCCGTCGCCATCTTAGCCATTCTAAGCATCATTGCCATTCCCTCTTACAACCGCTACATTGAACGCGGCTACCAATCACAAGCGCATGCCGAGTTAGTCGCCATCAATTCCGCTTTTAAAAACCAGATGGTTAAAAATCCAAAGTGGAAAACTGATGAGGTTAAAACTCAGTTGGATGACTTTATTTCCTCATATAAAGGCCATAAAGATTTGGCAGACAAATACAAATACTCCGCCGAAATGATTGATGCTAGTACAAGCCGAGCCTATCGTTTGAAAGCCATACCCACCAAAACAGGCTATACCCTTTCCGTTTGGATGGATAGTTTGGGCAATGCTTACAAATGCACTGATATTGATTCAGCCAATAATTTCAAAACCGCAATGACCAATGGAAAAGGTTGCGAATCAATTTCCAAAAAGAAATCTTCTTAGTCTGACAACCATAAAAAAGCAGTGTCATTTTATCGACACTGCTTTTTTATTTTACTGCTTCCAATCATCGTCCCGACGTTGACGCTTCAACAAGATCCTGACTGCGCCATCATTGCCTTGTCGAGGCTCGACATAAGCCAACACATCAGGATGCTGCATCAACCAGCGACGCGTCATATTTTTCAAAACCGGTTTATAGCCTGCAGAACCCAAGCCACTACCGTGGACAATCTCTCCGCAAACGCCGCGTTTTTTCGTAAACTCAATAAATTCGTTCAATACCTGCTGCGCTTCCTCCTGCGTATAGCCGTGCAAATCTACATCCGCCACCACGGGATAATGGCCGTTTCGCAAACGCATCAAATCATTTTTACCCTGCCCGTTTTTACTGAACGAAGCCGGCGGCTCTTCCCAGCCGCCGTTGCCCACATAAAAATAATCTTCCTGCTCCAAAGTCGCCATTTCTTTAGGTCGCGGCTTGATAGGTGATTTATCACGAGGCTGTTCATAATAGTTGCCGGCATTTTTCAACGGCGTAACCTTGCCAACCGCCTTGCTGAAATCTACATCCTCTACCAGCTTTTTAGCCTTCGCTTCGGCTTCCCGCTCCGCGGCTTCCTTTTTCGCCTGTTTGCCCAAAGCCTTCAGCGTTTCTTGAAAGTTTGCCGTCATGGTTTGTCCTTTCCAAAAAATTGATTGCGCACATTATAGCAAACCCGGCTACAAGGCCGTCTGAAAGACTCTTATCATCGCTTCTTGTTTAGGGTATAGTATTAACGCATTGCCAGTCTTATAAAAGAGAGAAAATATGTTTAAACGCCCGGAAGAAATCATCGTCTTGATCCTTGCCCTATTATGGGTCGGACTCAGCTACTACTTTGCCGCCATCCTGATTTCAGATGCCTACACCATTCTCCTGATTACCGTACTGACTTTTGTTTGGGTGGCCATCTGTTTCCTTTTATGGCAACGCAACTTAAGCCGTCATATTTGGCCGCTGTTCCTCGGCAGCCTGGTTGCCTGCTGGTGGCCATACTTCACTTGGCTTGCAAGCGATGTTCCCGAAGGCACATGGTATTCAGGCTGGACATTCAAATCCATTATTGCTCTGATTCCCGTTGTTGCCGCTTATGTTTTCAAGTGGAAACGGAGCCGAAAAAACAAAATCGGCAATACCCTTGCCTGATACCTCGCGCCGTCTTTTTCAGACGGCGTTTTCTATATCTGACATAACGCTCAGACTGTCAACAATCCCAATAAAATGCTATACTCTTCACACGATTTAACACCCTAAAACAGGCCGTCTGAAAGACTTATCAAGATGATCAGCAAACAAGAATACCAAGCCCAAGCCACACAAGGTTACAACCGCATTCCACTCGTTCAAGAGCTGCTTGCCGACTTGGACACACCGCTCTCAATCTACCTCAAACT
>NZ_JBQCVF010000131.1:0-4860 GCF_051962515.1 Neisseria sp. P0009.S007
GCCTTGTTAAAGTAAGCGTGTATTAAATTCTGACGGTTGCCATTATGTTGTTACTCAAAACGCCTTCTGTATTGCCGGGTTTCAAGCTCAGTTTGGGTTTGACGGTTTTATGCCTGTCGCTTTTGGTGGTTTTGCCGTTTGCGATGATGGCGGCCAAAGCAGCAGAAATCGGCTGGAGCGGATTTTGGAACACGATTACCGAACCCAATGTCTTGGCGGCCGTCTGGCTGAGCTTGCGGATGTCGTTTTATGCGATGTTAACCAATATCGTGTTCGGCACGTTGGTCGCCTGGGTATTGGTGCGCTATGAATTTCCGGGCAAAGGGTTGGTAAACGCTTTGGTCGATTTGCCGTTTGCGCTGCCGACAGCGGTAACAGGCATTGCGTTGGCAACCCTGTATGCGCCCAATGGCTGGATAGGCCGTTTTTTCGAGCCTTTGGGTATCAAAATCGCCTTTACGCCCATCGGTATTTGGATTGCGCTGATTGTCGTCAGCCTGCCCTTTATCGTCCGCGCCGTACAACCGGTATTGGAAGAATTGTCGGGCGAGTATGAAGAAGCAGCGGCAACTTTGGGCGCAAGCCGTTGGACTACGTTCCGCCGTGTTCTCTTGCCTGAAATCACACCGGCCTTGTTGACCGGTGCAGGCATGATGTTTGCCCGCTCTACCGGCGAATACGGCTCGGTCATTTTCATCGCGGGCAATATTCCGATGGTGTCTGAAATCCTGCCCTTGATTATTACCGGCAAACTGGAGCAATACGATGCTCAGGGCGCGTCTGCCGTTGCTCTGTTTATGCTGATGATTTCGTTTGTCATCCTGCTGATTTTAAACATTATGCAATGGACTTTGAGCCGCCGTGCCGGAGCGAAGGTTTAACAAACAATAGGCCGTCTGAAACATCAAGCAAACATTTTTTAGACGGCCTAAACGGATACAAGAATAAATAGAGACTTCACTAACATGAAAACCCATTCTACCAATCCAAACCTGAGCGAACCGCGTTGGCTGCGCGTATTGCTGACTGCTACCGCCTTGGGCTTTCTGCTGCTGATGCTGGTCGTGCCTTTGGTTGCCGTATTCTACGAGGCCTTAAAAGGCGGTTGGGATTTATACCTGCAATCCTTGACCGATCCCGAAGCATGGTCTGCCATCAAATTAACCCTGATTACCGCTCTGATTGTTGTTCCTATCAATGCCGTATTGGGTGTGGCGATGGCGTGGCTGTTGACCCGTTTCGACTTTCGCGGCAAGCAGTTGCTGACCACCCTGCTCGATTTGCCGTTTTCCGTATCGCCCGTGGTGGCCGGTTTGATGTTCGTCTTATTGTTCGGCACGCATACGGCATTGGGCGGCTGGCTTGAAGCGCAAGGCATACAGATTATCTTCGCCATCCCCGGCATTATTTTGGCGACGCTGTTCGTTACCTTCCCCTTTGTCGCGCGCGAAATCATTCCTTTAATGCAGGCGCAGGGCGACAGCGAAGAACAGGCCGCGCTAATACTCGGCGCAAGCGGCTGGCAGATGTTTTGGCGCGTTACCCTACCCAACATCAAATGGGCGCTGCTCTACGGCATCATCCTCACCAACGCCCGCGCGATGGGCGAATTCGGCGCGGTCAGCGTGGTATCGGGACACATCCGCGGCGAAACCAACACCATCCCGCTTTTGGTTGAAATCTTCTACAACGAATACAACTTCACCGGCGCATTCGCCCTCTCCGGCGTATTGGCACTTTTAGCCTTGGCCACATTGCTGGTGCAAAACATCATCACAAAATTACAAGACAAAAAACTCGCCGCCGCTGAAAGGAACGCAGCATGAGCATTACTATTCAAAATCTAAACAAACACTTCGGAGCGTTCCACGCGCTGAAAAACATCAACCTCAACGTCCCCACCGGCAAACTCGTTTCCCTGCTCGGCCCATCCGGCTGCGGCAAAACCACGCTCCTGCGCATTATCGCCGGACTGGAAAACGCCGATGGCGGCCAAATTCTCTTTGACGGCCAAGACGTAACCGCCAAGCATGTGCGCGAGCGCAAAGTCGGCTTCGTATTCCAACACTACGCCCTCTTCCGCCACATGAACGTGTTTGACAACGTCGCCTTCGGTTTGACCGTATTGCCCAAGTCCGAACGCCCGTCCAAAGAACAAATCCGCGCCAAAGTCGAAGAATTGCTCAAACTCGTGCAGCTTTCCCAACTCGCCAAATCCTATCCGCACCAGCTCTCCGGCGGCCAACGCCAACGCATCGCCCTCGCCCGCGCCCTCGCCGTCGAACCCAAACTTCTGCTCTTGGACGAACCCTTCGGCGCGCTGGATGCCAAAGTGCGCAAAGAATTGCGCACCTGGCTGCGCGACATCCATCACAACCTAGGCGTAACCAGCATTCTGGTGACGCACGACCAAGAAGAAGCCCTTGAAGTTTCCGACGAAATCGTCGTCATGAACCACGGCAAAATCGAGCAAACCGGCAGTGCCGAAGCCATTTACCGCAAACCTGAAAACGCCTTCGTTACCGAATTTCTCGGCGAAACCGACGCCTTCGAAGGCAGAATCGAAAAAGGCATCTGGCATTACAACGGCTTCGCGTGGAAATTGGACACGCACTACAAATGGCAGGAACAAACCGCTATCGGCTACATCCGTCCGCACGAATGGCAGCTTGCCGCCGAAAACGAAACCCCGATGATCCGCGCCAAAATCGAAAAAATCCACGCCGTCGGCGCATTGACGCATATTGTGGTAAAACACGACAAACAAGACGTGCATATCACGCTGGCAGGCAGCGATGCCGCGCGTTACCAAATCGCCGAAGGCAAAGAATTGAGGCTGATTCCGAAACAGGTTTATGTCTTTTCTCAAAACGAGCTGATTGAATATTCGATTTGAGACTAAAGCATAAGGCCGTCTGAAAATCTGCTTTCAGACGGCCTTTCATCTTATTTAAACCTGCCAATCAATCGGCTCTAAACCATGTGCCTGCAAATAAGCGTTTGCCTGCGAAAAATGTTTGCAGCCAAAAAAGCCGCGATATGCCGATAAAGGCGAAGGGTGCGGCGCGGTCAGCACCAAATGGCGATTGCGGTCGATAAACGCGCCTTTCTTCTGCGCATGGCTGCCCCACAGCATAAAGACTAAATGCTCGCGTTCCTTATCCAATTGTCGGATGACTTCATCGGTAAACGCCTCCCAGCCAAAAGTCGCATGGGAATGCGCTGAACCGGCACGGACAGTCAATACCGTGTTCAACAGCAACACGCCCTGTTCCGCCCAATGCTGCAAATAGCCGTGTTGCGGAATCTGAAAACCCTCAATATCCGTCGCCAACTCTTTATAAATATTGACCAGCGACGGCGGCACCGCAATTTCAGGCTGGACGGAAAACGCCAAACCATGCGCCTGACCCGCACCGTGATACGGGTCTTGCCCTAAAATCACTACCTTTACATTTCCGAATTCAGTCGTCCGAAAGGCATTGAATACATCGCGCTCGGGCGGATAAACGGTTATCCCCGCCTGCCTTTCATGGCGCACCTTCTCCAAAATCGTTTGAAAATACGCCTTTTCTTTTTCCGCACCAATTGCCTCGTGCCAAGTCTGCATTATTTGCCGCTCCGTATTTGAATGGGCTTATTATAAAGGATATGCCGCATAACGATATGGTTTGTTGTCGCCGCAGGACTGAAGATTATCGACAGCAACAAACCTAAAGCGTCATAATAGCGTTCTGACTCAGGCCGTCTGAAAACCCAATACGGCTTTTCAGACGGCCTTTTTATATCGTTCGATTTTTATATGAATACACAAACCATCAAAACCTATCTTGTCGGCGGCGCTGTCCGCGACCATCTTTTAGGCCTGCCCGTCAAAGACCGCGACTGGGTAGTCGTCGGTGCAGATGCGCAAACCATGTTGGCTCAAGGCTATCAACCTGTTGGCAAGGATTTTCCCGTCTTTCTCCACCCGGACAGCCACGAAGAATACGCCCTCGCCCGTACCGAGCGTAAAACTGCCAAAGGCTATGCCGGATTCAGTTTTCATGCCGATAAAGACGTTACGCTGGAACAAGACCTAATGCGCCGCGACCTGACCATCAATTCCATGGCTCAGGATTCAGACGGCACGATCATCGATCCTTTTGGCGGACAACAAGATTTGGCGGCCGGCATCCTGCGCCACGTTTCGCCTGCCTTTGCCGAAGACCCTGTGCGGATTTTGCGTATCGCCCGTTTTGCCGCGCGTTATGGTTTTCAAATTGCCGATGAAACCATGTCGCTGATGCGGCAAATGGTAGAAAACGGCGAAGCGGATGCCTTGGTTGCCGAACGTGTCTGGCAGGAATTGGCCAAAGGCTTGATGGAGAAAAATCCGCGCCGAATGATTGAAGTTTTGCGCGAATGCGGCGCACTCAAAGTTTTACTGCCAGAAGTCGATGCCCTTTTCGGCGTACCGCAACGCGCCGACTATCATCCCGAAATCGACAGCGGTATTCATACGCTGATGGTTGTACAACGAGCCGCCGAGATGAACCTGTCCCTCGCTGAACGCTATGCTGCCTTATTGCACGACTTGGGCAAGGCAAAAACACCGGCCGATATACTGCCGAAACACTACGGACACGACCTTAACGGCGTCGAACCCGTCCGCGAAGTCAATCAACGCCTGCGCGCGCCCAAACACTGCGCCGAGCTTGCCGAACTCGTCTGCCGTTGGCACATCATGCTCCATCAAGTCGGGCAGTTCAAAAGTAAAACTATTTTGAATGTTTTGAAAAAAACCGACGCATTCCGCCGCCCCGAACGTTTTCAGACGGCCTTAAACGTCTGCGTGGCCGACAAACAAGGCCGTCTGAA
>NZ_JBQCVF010000132.1:0-4836 GCF_051962515.1 Neisseria sp. P0009.S007
GCCCCAGCCCGTCGTCCTGCTCCGGCACAACCGACCGCTCCGGTTGATGATATCGACGACGATATTCCGTTCTAATTATTGAGCAAATAAAAAGGCCGTCTGAAAAATATACTTTCAGACGGCCTGAGATCTTTGTAAAATCCCCAAAAATCCCTCAATGTCTTGGGGAGATTTAGGGGATTTTTACAAAGGTTTTTGTCAGGTTTTTATGCTTAATCAATAAATTAGGGAGGCGTTTGTTTTTCAGGCTGTCATGTTACTGCCTTTCAAACGTCAATTTTCCTATATCCATAAGGAATAAGGGGGTTATATATGTTTAGAAACTAAGCTAAACAGATTTAGTCTCAATATATTCTCAGCTTCTGAAATATTCATCCCCCAAATATCTGCTAATATTGCAATGCCAATATTGGCATTCCAGGGTAGTAAAGCTTGTGTTTTAAAACACCCAAAAGGTCCATCGGTTTCAATCAATATTTTTTCTATTGGCATTAGTTTGACCAACTCATAACCCTTTTTACTGCTTAACATTGCAGGTCCTACAGAAAAATAGCAGCCTATTTCAATCGCTCGTTTTAGCTGTTGTTTTGTGCCTGAAAACCAATGAAGGATTGGTAAGTTACCATTTACTTGAATTAATTCATCTAGTACAGCATTTGCACTCATTCTAGAATGTATACTTAATATTTTTCCTCCAGATTTTGCTGAGCTTCTTAAAATATGGCGAAAAACCTTTAATTGGGTTTCCCAATGTGTTTTAAACTCTTTTCCGCCATCCAGCCCAATTTCACCTACATAGCGAGTTTGGTTTAATAATTCATCAAACAAATCCAATTCCTGCCAACGTTCGTGAGCCAGTTGCGGATGCAATCCCAAGGCGGTACGAATACGAGGACAATCTTTTGCTAATGAACTTGTTCCATACCACGCTTTGGGTGTGGTTGTAACAGATAAAACATAAATATTTTCATCTTTACATCGTTTTGCAACGTATTGTGGATTAGTATATAAATCCAAATGGCAATGCATATCCATCATAATATTTGGTTCACTATTAAAAGTTGCTCCACTTCATCCAGTCCGCTCCTAAAAACATTTGCAAACTGATTTAGTTGTTGAGTGGGTAGTGGACCACTTTGTAAAACCCATTGATTGATGTTGCGATGATTTTTTTGACGAATAGCACTTATTAAAGCAAATAAATCATCTCTTCTGTCCTGATTTATTAAAATTTGCCGAATATCATTAAATTCATATTGGGCATCATTGGTAATACCAGCATAATGCAATGACGCTCTACGAATCAGGCATGGAACACAAACCCCGCATTGTTTATTTTTGCGTTTCCAATGGCTACACGAAACAGTATCAGGGATAATTTGCTGTAATAATGGTAAATTTTTACATTCTGCTATCATTTGCCCTTTAGTTTTAAATTGATAAGGATTTCTTAAAGTGAAAGGAATATTGACCGCAGTGAAAAATTTTTGTATTTCTTGGATAAAATAAGGGTGAGTGGTACGGGTACTTAAAGCGCCTACTCTGCGTACTGTTAAAGGTGCATTGATTGAAATTACCCCATTTTCAGGCACTAAAATATCAATCTTTTTTTGCGCGACTTCCTGTAATGTATAAGCTGATACAATAGCAAATGCCAAAAAATTTAAACTTCTGGTTCGCATTGTGATTTCAGCAGTTTTTCCATTATTTAGATGTGGCTGTGCAATCGCATTAAATTGCGAAAATCGATCAGTATAACCATATTGATTAAGTTTCTGGATAATGACATGCTGACGTGATTTATCACCTTTATAAGAATGGCTAACTAAAACCGGTGAATGTCCCTGCTCCAATAAATCAATCGCCCCAATTGCTGAATCTAAACCACCTGAAAACAAACAAACGCTGTCTTTATTTCTTAAATCCACCAATTTGGTTCGGCTACTTAATTTATAGGGCCGTGGCGGTAATTGCCCTCCTGCCTGAAAATTAAACTGCCAAATATCGCCACTTAAAAAGTGTAAGATCTGTTCTAAATGGGTTTTGTTTGTATGCCAAATATCAGGCTGGCACAAAGGTAAAGTAATGGAAAACGAACGACACCAACCATTTGCGGTATCTTTTCGCAAAACAAAAGTGTCTGCTGCCGTTACTGCCAAAGCAATCGTCAAAAAATCCATTACAGTATCACTGGGTGCAACACCCAATTTTTTAACTTGTTTCAAAATCCTATTGCCGATATAAGCAATTTGTAGATTTTTATCTCCCATTCCATACAACCGAACAGGTATTACACCGTTTGGTAGATTTTTTAATTGTTCAATATCGTGATGAAAAACTAATTGAGCCATCAATACTCCTCCCACTCTTCCCAAATTTCCAAAATAGTTTGATTTTGAATTTCTTGCATTTGTTCAATTGTTAACTGGCAAACATCATCCGTAAATTTAGGGGCAAGCTTAATATCTACTACTTCACGAATGAGTTGTCGTAAATCATTTTCTGCTATGGCAATTTGCACAGGATCATCACCTTTCTTCCAAGCCTTGCCGGCATCGTGTGCAATTTGCAGAAAAATACTTTCAGTTAAATAACAAACCATCATTCCACCAATGACTTCAGTAGTAATGCTATTTTCATCAAAAGTTGTCATTCCTTCCAATGCTTCTGATAAAGCAATATTCATCGCAGCACGAATTTTGTCTGAATCACCGTGGTGACCAGCCAAAAGTTCGGTAATTTGGGTGATGACTTGATCACAAGGCTGGCCATTTAAACTATGTAAATTAACCGAATATTGTTGCTGCTGGCTGCCTGAAAAAATGCCAAATAAATCCGAACCTGCTTGGGTAATTTTCCCTAATTTTTGGACGGCTGTATGCTTACCACCACTGGCTTTTCGTGCATAATGACCAAGTGCTTTACGTACATCATCACGTCCACTGCCTCGTACAGCCCTACCGATTGCTTGACGCAATCCCTTTAATCTCTGTGGATCTGGCGTTTGAGTCGTTGCTTGGCTGTCATCAACCCAAGCCGGTAACAGAGGTGAACGACCATTTGGTCCTACGCTAGACTGTGAAGTACCCATTTATTATTCCTTATACCAATTTGCATTTTTTAAAGCCGTATTTAACCAAGGTTTTTTTACACTTTGTTTTAACCCAATAATGAAACGGTTTAAAATTCTTGCCCCATCTTCTGAATTTTCTGCCAACAAACAAGCCCCCACAAAACCATTTGGACTTTTATCCCAATTATCCACTTTTCTTAATTGTTCCACTAACGCGTCCATAACAGAGATTTGTTCATCCATTGTTAGTTGTTGAATGGCATCTTGGGTACCTTGTGAGCCTGTTCTTGATGTGGTTGTAAGTAAAATGTTTAAAGCATCTTGGGCTTTTTGAGAAAGTTGAGCGGTATAAGTATTTAGCGGTATGGTTTCTCTGGATAAATAGATCGCCGCACGCAAATCAACATTGGATAATTTGGGCTCTAACTTTGCCCATTCTTTGATAAATGCTTGAATAGGCTTATTTTCAGAGAGTGTTGATAAATTTTGCTCATTGTTATCTTCCAGCTCTTTTAATAGTTCAGGTTTACCCTCTCTTTCGTTAACAAGCCGATAAAATTTTGTTATCACATCATAATCCACGCATCGCTCAAAAATAACCAGCTTGGTAATAATTGCTTCATCTAACGGCATTTGACGCTTGTTTGCGATTTTGGTACGCATTTTAATGGTATTTAAAATACGTTTTACAATTCTAGGATTACCCTGAATATTAGGTGAATTTGCTAATAAAGGCGCTATTCTGTTTGCGCGTTCAAAATCTGACAATAGAGTTTGATTGTGTTGCTCCTCAATAGTTTCAGCCACTTCTTCTGGATTTAAAGATTGACTTTTCCAAGATTGTTGCAAATGATTTTCTAAAAATTGGCGTAAACTTGCTAATTTTCCGGTTGGTACTTTTTGATGAATGGCGTACAGCATATATAAATACGCACGAATTTCAAGCACACCTGCTTTGGGTACACGAATAGGAATCTGTATGAGCTTATCCAAATAATCAATTTGATGACGATACGACAAATCTTTGTAATGCTCCGCAACTGAATGGCGAATCATTTCCTCGTCAGCCGCGATAATGAATGCCGTCCGATTTAAAAACAAAAATAAACGAATCGCCTCCAATGTCTGAATAGCATTAGCAGGCAGACAACGGTCAAGATTATCAATTACAATAACCAGCTTTTTGCCTAAATCCTGTAAGATTTCGCCATATTCTTTTCTGAACTCATCAATTTGTTTTGGTGGAGTTTGTTGTTCTTTGGATTTGATAAGATTTTTTTCTGAATCAACGATTTCTTTTACTGTTTCTACAACTTGCTTACTTTCCGTTTCATTTTGAATACCATCCAAAGCATTTTGGGCTGTTTCAAATATTTTGGATACTAAACCAAAAGCAGGTAAGCCTGCTGCTAAAGCTGCACCCTCTACAACTAAACCAGCTACACGTAAGCCATTAATTCTTGCAAATAAGTTTTTGGATTTTTGCAAGATGGTTTCTTTATCTTTGGCGGCCTGAATCAAATGGCTTGCAATAGTTTCCAAAAGCGCCGCTCTGGCATCATCAAATCCCTGATAGAGCCAAGCATCAAATTTAATTATAATCCATTCATCAGGTTTGATTTGTTGCTCAATTAAATTTAATAGAGAGGACTTGCCTGCCCCCCAGTTGCCAAAAACACCTATCGAAACGGGAAGCATAGCTTCAGTTTCTAATATTTCAGTAACAATTTGCGACACTTCGCCAAAATTGAGATAGTCTTCTT
>NZ_JBQCVF010000133.1:0-4742 GCF_051962515.1 Neisseria sp. P0009.S007
GCCTTCGGCATCCAAAATATTCAGACGGCCTGAGTCAGTCATTTTACCAATTCGGGCGACCGGTACGCCACTTTGTTCCGCTACCTGATAAACGCGTTCCCTATCTTCTGGAGCAGCAGTAAAAATCAGTTCGTAATCATCGCCGCCGGCTAATACCGCCGACAACCATTGTTCGCGCGACAAAACGTTTTTCAATTCAGGCAACGACGGCACACAATCGGCAAATATTTCCGCCCCGACAGCAGAGGCTTTTAAAATATGCCCCACATCTTGAGCCAGGCCGTCTGAAACATCTTGCGCGGCATGGGCAAACGGCAACAATGCCTGCCCCAATGAAACGCGCGGTTCCGGACGGAGCAATTTATCATCGCAAACTGCCATGATTTCAGACGGTAATTGATAATGCCCCAGATGTTTGTTCAAAGCAGCGGCAGCCAAACCCAACCGACCCGATACCCAAATATCGTCGCCGACTTCGGCCGCATCACGCCGCAGGGCATTCCCTGTCGGAACTTCACCTACTATTGTTACATTAAAGACCAAATCGCCTTTGGTGGTATCGCCACCAATCAACACCGTATCAAAACGCGCGGCCAAAGCAAAAAAGCTATCGCAAAAACGTTTGAGCCAGTCTTGATTCAATTCAGGCAGCGCAGCACTGAGCAACACCCAACGTGGTTTGGCACCCATAGCGGCCATATCGGATAAGTTTACTGCAAGCATTTTCCATGCCAAATCTTCAGGTGAAACATCTTCAAAAAAATGTCTGCCCTTAACCAACATATCAGCGCTAAAACATAAATCAAATCCGTTACTTGGGCGAATAATAGCGGCATCGTCCCCTATGCCCAAAATCAAACCTTCCGATTTTTGTCGCTGCAAATATTGTCTGATAAAGTCAAATTCCGTCATATTTATCCAATACAACTATAACTTAGATTACTATATCTAATTTTGTGCCAGCCTGATGTTTGCCTGCTAAAACGTCAAACATTACACTTCAACATTATTTAGATATAAAACTCAATAAGTTAAAGGCCGTCTGAAAATATAGATTTCAGACGGCCTCATGTTCTCAAACCACTCTGAGCAGGTAGATTTACAGATAGACGATTTCGCCTGTCCGCCCCCTGCTCTCTTGACTTGCCCACCAAATAAATTGCGGCAGGACATCTTCGTAGTTTTTACGTTCGCTTTTCGATTCGCCCGGATGCGATTTAATACGTTGCGGCGAATTGATGGCGCCCGGCACCAAAACATTGGCACGCAGGTTGTCAAAACGTTCCCACTCGTCCGCGGCCACTTTACACAAATAATTGAGCGCAGCTTTGGAGGCACCGAAACCGCCCCAATAGGCTTGCGGTTTTTCGCCGTGGCTTTCGCCGACAAAAATCACAGAAGCATCTTCGGATTGCTTCAACAATGGGAACAGCGCACGGGTCAAACCCATAGGCGCAACGGTGTTGATACGGTATTGGTTGACCCATTCCGATACGGTTTGAAAATCCAATGGCGACAAGGCATAGAAATAGCTGGCACAATGTACCACGCCATCCAATTTTCCGCCGGTCGCTTCATCAATAGTCTCCGCAAATTGCTTAAACTCTTTCTCCTCCGCGCTCATCAAATCAAAGCAGATGGCAAACGGCTCAGGGCTGCCCGCAGCCACAATGGCATCATATACTTTTTCCAAACGCTTTTGATGACGCGCCACCAAAATGACAGTCGCTCCGGCAGCCGCATAGGCTTTGGCAACCTGCTCGCCCAAGCCTTGGGATGCGCCGGTAATCAAGATGGTTTTGTTCGCTAATGTCGTCATGACTTTTCCTTGAACTTTATGGTTTTGGATATTGTATCGGCTTGGTAAGTTTTGTAAAGTCAAAAAGGCCGTCTGAACATTCAGACGGCCTCAGTTTATTCAACCCGCAAATCCAGCATAAGTTTTTCAGCCGCAGCAAAGCCCGACTGAACCGCAGCTTCCAATGTTGCCGGATAACGCGGATGGAGATAGTCGCCGGCTGGATAAATACGGCGATGATGCAACCATGAGAAATCAGGTTGTACAAAATCAACCGTTGCCGCCGTAGTCGCGCGTTTTTCAGTAATAATGCGTACGGCTTCAGGCGTACCCAAATCCGGACAAATCCGCTTAATGTCCGCATGAATTTTCTCGGCTAAATCTTTATCCTTCCGTGCCTCGGTGTAATCGGAAACGCTGATGACGACCGCGACTTCATTATCCGGCAAACCCAACGCCCCCCGATGTAACACCCATTGCGCCGCACCATCAAAAAATCCCGTTAAAGGCGCAGGTAGTTTGACTGCTTGTGCATAACGCAAATAAACCGTAGTAATCGCATGGTAATGCAACGATTGATAGGCCGTCTGAATATAGTCAGGCGTATCTTCAGGCAGAAGTGCGTCAACATGATATGGTGCAATAGCCAAAACAACCGCATCAAATACTTCGCCATTGATTTCAACTCGGCCATCGATATGATGGTTTAAATGGGAAATACGAGTTTCAAGATGTATTTCTGCACCATGCTTGTGCAGAAAATCCAAAGCCGGTTCGGCTACGATCCGCCCTAAATCCTGCTTAGGCAAAAGATAATCGCTGTTCGCCTTTTCAGACCACACGCCATCATTCAATACATTACATAAAATGCGCAACGATGCCTGTTCTAACGGCGTATTTAAAGCACCCCAAACCAAAGGTTGCCAAAATTGCCCAAGCAGGCTGCGCGGAACATTTCGTGTTCTCAACCACTTTGCAACCGTCAAATCGGTTTTATGATGATCAGCCCAACGTTGCAATGCCGACATATCCGACAGCAATTTGATTTTCAATGAAAAAGAAAGATTTTTAGCACGCAGGATACCGACAAGCAAATGCCAAGGCGCAGGCAGAGAGGCCGTCTGAAACTGCAATCCCTCATGAATGTACCATCGCAAAGGCTGGCGTAAAAAGGCTGATTCAGGTTGAACGCCGATATGTTGCATCAAAGTTTGAACACCATGATACGCACCCAACAAGATATGCTGCCCATTATCCAAAAAGCTGAATCCACCATCTTTCCCAGCTATGCTACGCGCCCTACCACCAGCCTGTCTCCCAGCCTCAAACAAAGAAATATCGGCTCGATGAATCAGGGAAACCGCCGCAGACAAACCTGCCCAACCGGCACCAATTACAGCAATTTTTGGACGCTTAGTCTTCATGGTTTAAATCCAAACAGCCAAGTTTTCAAAGCAATACGTTTTTTACGGGGAGAAGGAATCGCAATTTTATAAGTCAACACATTTTGCGCACCATCACGGTCAATTTCATTCAACAACGCATAATAAATAGCCGCCATAATCAGGCCGACTTTTTGTGATTTCTTATCCTCAGCCGGCAAAAGCAACATCGCTTCACGATAAGTTTCACGCGCCCTATTCACTTGAAACTGCATCAATTGTGCAAAATTTTCTGTCGGTTTGCACTGCATAATTACGTTGGCAGGTACGTCAAACTTCTGCATTTCCTCTATCGGCAGATAAATTCTTCCTTGTCGCGCATCTTCGCCCACATCACGAATAATGTTCGTCAACTGCAAAGCCAAGCCCATTTTGTCCGCATATTCCAAAGTTTTCAGATTGGAAAAACCTAAAATCCGCGCAATAAGACGCCCCACAACTCCGGCAACACGGTGACAATACAGCTTTAATTCATCAAAACTACCATAACGAGCCTGCTCCAAATCCATCTGCATGCCATCAATCAAGGCCTCAAATTCATTCTTCGGCAAGTCAAAATTTTCCCGAATATCTTTTAAAGCCTGATGAACGGGATGCTCAGGCATCTCATTATTAAACACTTTCTCCAAATCACTGCGCCACCAGTTCAACGTTATCTGAGCTACATTTGGATCGGTACAGCTATCAACTACATCGTCTAGTTCGCGACAAAAAGCGTATAAAACAGTGATCGCATTCCGTTTTTCTACCGATAAAAAACGAAAGCCGGATAAAAAACTGGAATGGCTTTCGGCAACCTTTTGATGACAATAATCCAAAGCAAGCACTGTGTATCCTAAAAATATCGTTATAAATAATTAGCAGGGATTTTATCTGTATTTAAAAAAGTACGCCAATATCAAAAATTCATCTTACAACAAGGCCGTCTGAAAGCTAATCTTAAGTATCTTTCAGACGGCCTAATATCTTACGTTGCCAAGATCGAAACCAGCAGCATCACCACCAGCAGCTGTATCAAGGAGTAGCCCCTCTGCACAGTTGCCCTATCCCATTTTCTGTCAAATGCCTTTAAGTACATATCTTTCTTCCCTTTATCTTCTATATCTCTATCCAACAAGAGGCACCCTATCCGTTTATCCCTTCACCCCATGTAAAGTCTCCACTGGTTCAAGTTTTATTCCCACCCCCAAACAAAGCCGCCCCGTGGCCCAACCGGCAAACGGTTCGGCCTCGGGGCGGCATATACGGCACAAACGTCCGTCAGACTTATTTTTTCACGGCAGGCTGCGCGGCCTTAGGCGCGGCAGAAGAAACCGTCGCCTCCGCCTTCAACTTGTTCAGCACCGCATCACCGATGCCCTTCACGTTTTTCAGCTCCTCCACCGATTTGAACGCACCGTTCTTCTGACGATATTCCACAATCGCTTTCGCCTTAGCCGGGCCGATACCCGGCAATGCCTCCAGTTCGGCAGAAGAGGCCGTATTGACGTTCACGGCAGCCA
>NZ_JBQCVF010000134.1:0-4589 GCF_051962515.1 Neisseria sp. P0009.S007
TGTTCTTGCGACCATTGCGTCAAAGCGCGTTTGGCTGCTTTTTTGTGGGCAAACAAACCGTAAGGACGCCAGTTTCTGGTGCCGCTGTTTAACAAGACAATGCGTGCTTGAAGGCCGCCGTGTTCGTCAGCGATAAAGCGGACGGTAGAAAACGATGTGGACTTTTCAGACGGCATCAGTTGGTATTCCTGCATAGTCTGGGCTTTGAGCCATAATGTATGGAGCTGCCCGACTGCCGGAATAAAACGGATGGAGGCTGCGGCTTTGATGTGCGGCGGCAGTTTTTTGCTGTGCAGCAGGGTAGCGGTTTCACTGTATGTGCGTTCATGTGCTTCAATGGCTTGGGCTTTGCCGAAATAGTCAAACCAAACCAATACGCCGTAACTGTCGGGCAGGGCATAGAGCTGTTGGGCAAGCGAATCAGGCAGCCAAGTGGGCAACATTTTCGGATTCATCAATACACGGACGTGTTCGTCCCATTGTTGATGATTTTTTTCTGTCAGACTTAATTCGAGATAATCACACAATGCGGCCACATCGGTCATGGCGCGGTGGCGGTTGGTCGTCTGAATGCCGGTGCGTTCGATAATGCTGTCGAGGCTGTGTTTGTAAAACTCAGGATACAGGCGGCGCGACAGTTGAACCGTACAGAGCGAGGGAGCGGCAAAGTCAGTATGGATACGGGCAAACTCGTGGCGCAGGAAGGTGTAGTCAAAGCGGCTGTTGTGGGCAACAACCACTGCACCTTGCAGCAGCGGCAACAAATCGCCTGCAATATCGGCAAAGACAGGCGCGTTTTTTACCGTTTCATCATGAATTCCGGTCAGCCTGGCAACAAATTCGGGAATGCTGCGGCAAGGATTGACCAATTGCTCGTAATGTGAGGCGCGTCCTTGCTCAAAGCGAACAAGGGCGACTTCCGTTATCCTGTCTTGATAGAAATTTCCACCGGTCGTCTCCAAATCCACCACGACCACAGGCCGTCCCAAACGGGAAAATGCTTCGGATAAGAGCGGCCAGCGTGCGAAATCTGACATTTTATTCTCTGTAAATTCAATAGCAAATGCGCATTTTACACGCTGTCTGCAAGTTTTCCAAATAAAACGCTTGACAATAAATAGCCCTCTCTTTATAATTCGAATCTTTCTTGATGCACCCGTAGCTCAGTTGGATAGAGTATCTGGCTACGAACCAGAGGGTCGGGCGTTCGAATCGCTCCGGGTGCGCCACAGAAAATCTCCGCGCCCATCGTCTAGCGGTTAGGACATCGCCCTTTCACGGCGGTAACCGGGGTTCGATTCCCCGTGGGCGTGCCAGTTACTTTAAAATAAGCCATCACTAAAGAATAGTGATGGCTTATTTTTTTACATTTATTTTTACATTTATAAGTTTATAGTTATTTAATTTTTTAAATAGCTTTCTTAGTTGTTCAGACGTCCTTTGCCTATCCTTCTACCCAAAGCATCGTAGGTGTAGGCCCAAGTCTCTTTTGTGCCGTCTTTTTTGAAGATTCCGGCTTTGACCAGTTAGTCATGCAGATCGCAGAAGTAGTTCTGTACTTCGCCGTCGGCCAGTTCACGGTGGATCAGGTTGCCGAAGTGGTCGTAGTAATAGTTGCTGCCGTTGTATTCTTTAAGGGGGTTGTCCGGTATATGAGGGACGATTTGTTGAATTAGGTTCAATTTTTTGGGGAAAGATAGATTGACCCATTAGGGCTTGCCTCTATTCCAGTACTATCTTCTCTTTCTGGTTTTCAGGTGCCGAAAGAGTCAAGCTACTGGTGTAAATTCACGATTAGACAACTGCAGAAGAAAGCAGCCAACAGACACACTACCTCCTCTGTAATCAAATTGGTATCCCAAGAGGGATGACCGACTGTGAAGATAACCTCTGGTTTGGGAATTATTACGACTGGGGCAAACTAAAAAGAGAAATGGATATATCTGGAACTGCTCGCTAACCATTTCGATTATGCATTACAACTTTTTCAGGTATTATGAGCTATGGCATTAAGGTTGTCTTAAAACATTCCTTCCAGACAAACTTAATGCTCTGTTAAGATATTATCTTCACATTATTGGGTAAATAATATCTTCTTAACAGGGCAAAAAATAGTCATAATTTTTTGTGTCTAATTTCTTAAATAAGTAAGATTAATTTTTGAAACTTTATTTGATATCAAATATTCTCCATGGAATGAGTCCTGTTCGATAATGTGCCCCTTAGGAAGTTTCCAACATTTTCTTAATCCTCCTCCAGAAGTTTTAGGTTTGTAACGATAGTCCGCTAAATCTTATTAATTAATTGATATTTATCAATATTTTTAATTCGTCTGGTAGTTTGGCACCATTTATATATGCCTTTTTAGCCCAAAATATGGCTTTTTCTTTATTGCCTTGTGTGAAAAATAAATCGGCTAAATTGGATTGGGCAATTGGATGTCCATTTTTTGCCGCTATCTCTAGCCATTTAAATTCCAAATCTTGATCTAAAGATACAAACATATGGTATTGATATAATTTGAATGCTGAGTTTTTATCTCCATTAGTGGCGTTCTTTTCGAGAATTTGAATTTCTTCATCTGGAATCCAATAAGTACTACCTGTTGATATGAAGTCAGTCATTTTCTCATTTCTTTCCGGATGTTGTTTACATGATATTAAAGGGGTTAATAACAAAAATAAAATTAAGAAATTTTTCAGTATTTCCATAGTTAGCATGTTCCTTACTTATTTTTTACTTTGAGGAGTAAAGCTTCTCATGGTGCCTGGTTTGCTTGTATCTTGCGAGCGATCAGCCTTCATTCCCATCGGTGTTAATTCCCCGTTACTTGAAAACCAAAGATATTCATTTGGTGCTTTAACTGTAGTATTTAATTCATTAGCAAGTTGTTGTCCAAGAGGGTTTGCTCCTTTTCCTGTATTACAGGATAAAATCTCAACCGTCATACCTGATTTATAGTTAGGATTTTTTTTAATTCTCGCTGCTAATTTTTTAGCATCTAATCTTTCACCTGTAGCTCCATCTACCATCAATGAAGGATTACCATGCCCTCCTACTTGGAAAGTATTCGGTTTATTGGCAACTTTATGAGCGTAAGAGTGTATGTCTTCATTACTTAGGAATAAATTCATATCAACTCCAGCTAAACCTAACCAATCGACCCATACTTGGGTATTAGGTGCAAATTGATAAAGATTATCCCCCCATCAACCCTATCGGATAGCGACGACGCCATCGCTTAATTAAAAATCCTGCCTTAAGATCGGCAGGATTTGAAAATAGCTTTCACATTATGAAATAAAACAGCACTTCATTTTTCTCAAAAAATCGTCTTATTTATCTCGGCACGCTTCAGTTTACAGCATATTCTTGAGATATATTTGTTAATATAAAGTTAAATTCTTTTCTGTGCTTTTATATATATCTGTATAGAAATAAATTCTATTACCTTTTATCTCTTTCAGATAAACCAAGTCTTCGATACCCCCAATATACTCAATTGATAAATCATCTAAATTTAATGTTGCAAGCCTAAATCCAACAACGCAAAATCGTCTAATGAAAACTGGAATATATATTTTTCTATTGAAATACAACAAAGGCCCTCCAAACCCCTGTTCTTTAATAATAACTTGACCGTTAATGGATAGACTCCCAACTAAGGGAGAACCTTGATTTACTTCCATCAAATCAAGGTAGCTGACTTCCCATTTGTCAAACAAAAATTTTTCTTGAAAGTCTAAAGGAGTTTCATTCAAAATTTTTAACTTAGGCATTTCTAACACTTTCCCTTTCTTTTAATTTTTTATGAATTTGTTAGTTCCTATACGTAGCCCCCAAAAATCTCCACGACTTGAATTAAGATGCAAATCTCCAAATCTCTGTACAGGTATGTTAAATGGTGCCTTAACAGTAAATCCTTTAAACAAAAATCCATCAGAAGTTGTAATTTTAAGTTTCTCAAAAATACTTGCTAAACCTAAAACATCAATCCAAGCACTAGAATTTGGTGCAAACCAATAAAAATTATCCCCGCCCCACAACCTAATCGGGTCCTGATTGATAAATCGACCCGCATCAGGCTCATAGTACCTGAAGAAGTTGTAATGCAGCCCTGTCTCACGGTCAGCGTACTGGTTTTGCAATCGGAAGGGTTGGTATGCGTTATACGTTACCTTGGTTTCCTCTTTCAGACGGCCCCAACCGGTGTAGTTGCCAAACCAAACCAGGTTGCCGTCTTTATCGGTCATCTCTCTCGGGATGCCGATTTGGTCGCAGTGAAAGTAGTGGATTTCCTGTTTGCTTTCGCCGTCTTCGTTGGTCCAGTTGCGTACCTGTGCCAAAGGTTCATAGCTGTCGGGATCGGTGTAGATATAGGTATACCTGCCGTCCGGGTGGATTTCTTGCAAGAGGTGGCTGCCGTCCCAAACGAATCCGGTTTCCTCTTTCAGGCCGTCTGAAACTTCTTCGTTTTTCAGACGGCCTTTGCCTATCCTTCTGCCCAAGGCGTCGTAGGTGTAGGCCCAAGTCTCTTTCGTGCCGTCTTTTTTGAAGATTTCCGCTTTAACCAGTTGGTCGTGCAGATC
>NZ_JBQCVF010000135.1:0-4583 GCF_051962515.1 Neisseria sp. P0009.S007
CAGCCTGAGCGTCTGCAGGCTATCCGTCATGAGCGCCGTCCTAATTCGACCTATGCCAAAATCGATACTTGCCGCAGCGAGATTGCCGATGCGCAAAATATGTTCAAACGCCACGGAGTGCCGTTTACCAATACAACGGATAAATCTGTGGAAGAACTCGCCGTTCATATCTTGCAGGCATGTAAGTTGAAACGCCGTTTCTAAATGAAATAAAAAAAGGCCGTCTGAAATTTCAGACGGCCTTTTTTTATTTTGTGTATTAAGTCTTAGGCAGGGTAACACCGGTTTGCCCCATGTATTTGCCGTTTCGGTCTTTGTATGAAGTTTCGCAGACTTCATCGCTTTCAAAGAATAAGACTTGAGCCACGCCTTCGCCTGCATAGATTTTGGCAGGCAGGGGGGTGGTGTTGGAAAACTCAAGCGTAACGTAGCCTTCCCATTCAGGCTCGAACGGGGTAACGTTGACGATAATGCCGCAGCGAGCATAGGTGGATTTGCCCAAGCAGACGGTTAGGACGTTGCGCGGGATGCGGAAATATTCGACTGTGCGCGCCAGTGCAAAGGAGTTGGGCGGAATGATGCAACAGTCGTCTTCGACTGTAACGAAGTTTTTTGGGTCGAAGTTTTTTGGATCAACGATGGTGCTGTTGATATTGGTGAAGATTTTGAATTCATTGGCACAACGGATGTCGTAGCCGTAGCTGGATGTGCCGTAGGAAATGATGCGTTGGCCGTTGGCCTCTTTGATTTGGTTGGGCTCGAACGGCTCAATCATGCCGTGTTCTTCGGCCATGCGGCGTATCCATTTGTCGGATTTAATGCTCATGGTGGTTGTCCTGGGGTAAGGGTTGTTTGGAAATTCTTTAAAATCAACACAACAGCCTTATAAGCAGGCTTGTTCATTGATGTTTCAGACGGCCTAAAAGCCGGATAAGGCCGTCTGAAAGGCTGTTTATTTGGTTTTGGAAGCAGATTTCTTAGCCAGTTTGACTTCTTTAATCATACCGTCTTCGCATTTCATGATGAAGACGGGTGTGCCGTTTTGGGAAGCGGTAAAGTTTCCGTGCGCCCTGCCTTTTTTGAACATGCCCTCCAGCGTCATATTGCGTAATTTGGCGCTGTTGGAGGAGAAAGGTTCGATAAAGGTTTCGCTGTTGCCGGAGACGGTATATACGCCTTTGCCGTCAAATTTGCCGTTTTTAAAGGCGCCGACATAGCTGCGGCCGTCTTGGCATTTCCATGTGCCTTTGCCGGATGGTTTGCCGTCTTTGCCGACATCGCCATCGTAAACGCAACCTTTTTCCTGATAAGGATTGATGGTTTCGGCAATGGCAGGCGTACCCAGCATGAAGGCGATAGGGAGTAGGGCAAGGTATTTCATCATTCATTCCTTTTTGCAGGCGGTTTCAGACGGCCTGATATTGGGATTCAAAAGTCAGCAGGGTTTCAGCAATGCGGCGTGGCAATATGGCTAAAGCGTGTTCGCGCATGGATGCAGGGATACCGTAGTAGGCTTCGGCAATGCTACCGGTAATGGCCGCCAAGGTATCGCTGTCTCCGCCCAGGGAAACCGCCAGTCGGATGGCGTGTTCAAAATCATCGCTTTCAAGAAAGGCGGTAACTGCTTGAGGTACGGTGTCCTGACAGCTTTCGTTGAAATGATAATGCGGGCGGATTTGGTCGCAACTTTGGCTCAAATCATAGCCGAATTGTCGCGTAATGTTTTCTTTGATTTGCGCTTTGCCCATGCCGGTACGCGCCCAAAAGATGGCGGCGGCTACGGCTTGCGCGCCTTTAATGCCTTCCGGGTGGTTGTGCGTTACGGCGGCGGATTGTTCGGCAAAATGCAGGGTTTCTTCCAATGTGGCAAATGCCCAGCCAACGGCAGAAACACGCATGGCCGAGCCGTTGCCCCAGCTATTATAAGGTTCTGGATCTTTCCATTCTATCCATTGTGAGAAGCGTCCGCCATATGCGCCTTTGGGGCAGGGATATGCCCTACACCAGCCTTGCAAAATAGAGGCCAAATGATCGTTGCAACCTTGTAAAACCCAATCGGCAATGGCAACAGTGCAAATCGTGTCATCGGTAAAGTCGCTGTCGGGGCTGAAAATATCGAAATCGGTGTGACGGTAGTTGTCAAACTCAAATCGTGATCCGGCAATATCGCCGATGACTGCGCCCAACATCATGACATCCTTTCTGATACTTCTATTTATATTTCAGACGGCCTTTGATATTTCCCAATCAAAAGGCCGTCTGAAAAATTACTCTTGCCAGCCGCCCAAATAAGAAACCAGTTCTTCCAACATGGTGCTGATGGCTTCGGTCATCAGGATTTGCGAGGCAAAGGCGAGGCTGGCGGCATCGTCGCCGTTGCTTTCCGCTTCTTCTTGCAAAACGTCCAGATACTGGATGCGTTTGAGCGTAAAGTCTTGGGTTAGGATGAACGCGATTTGTTCGCGCCATACCAAGCCCAGCTGGGTAACGGTTTTGCCGTTTTTGACGTGTTGTACCACTTCGTCGGCGGTCAGGTCTTGTTTGGAAACTTTGACGACCGGAACAACATCGCCTACGCCTTTGAGTTCGCAATCGCTGTCCAATTCAAAACCGCCTTCGCAATGGCCTTGCAGCAGCCAGCTGGTCATCAGGGAAGAGGGCGATTGTTTGGTGTTGGGCAGCGAGGCTTCCAAACCGCCCAACGCTTCGCGCAGTTTGGTCAAGATGTTTTCCGCTTTGGCAGAGGCGGCATTGTTGACCAAAAGATACCCGTGGCGCGTGTCGAAAATCGCCTGTGTGCGGCTGCTGCGCGTAAAAGCACGGGGCAGCAGGTCGTCGGTAATCTGCTCTTTCAGCTCTTGTTTTTCTTTACGGCCAACATTGCGCGCTTCGTTGTTTTGGATTTCCAAAACCTTTTCATCCAAAATATCGCGGATTACGCCGGCGGGCAGGACTTTTTCTTCTTTTTTCAGAGCAACGCGCCAAGTGTAATCGGCAGGGAAAACCAACTCGGGCGAAAAGGAAACCGGCGTGGCAAAGCCTTCGCTAAACCAGTCCAAACCCTGACAATGGGCAAATTCGGATTGCGCCAATTTGTCGGCAAGGACTTCCAATTCGGGCAACTTGTCTTTGTTGAGCGGATAAAAACTGATTTGCTTAAACCACATGGCGAGTTTTCCTTTTTATTAAAACCGGCATTATACAGGGAAAATAACATACGGAAATCGGCAGCATCTTTAAAAATGCAGTAAAGTTGTTGACAGAAGAAAAGGCTTTCTGTATAGTTCGCGCTTCGGTTACGCGCCCATCGTCTAGAGGCCTAGGACACTGCCCTTTCACGGCGGCAACCGGGGTTCGAATCCCCGTGGGCGTGCCAGAATTCTTAAAAAACGCTCCTGCTTTTTGCAGGGGCGTTTTTTGTTTTCAGACGGCCTGTCGCTGTGAAAATATCTTTAAATTGGTTTACAATAATGCCATTCTGAATCTAAACGAGAGAAAACAATGTTAGACATCCAATTGCTCCGCAGCAATACCGCCGCAGTTGCCGAACGTTTGGCCGCCCGCGGTTACGAGTTTGATACCGCGCGTTTCAATGAGCTTGAAGAAAAAAGACGTCAGTTGCAGATTAAAGTGGAAGATCTACAAGCCACAAGAAATGCCGTATCTAAAGATATTGGCGGATTACGCTCTGAACAAAAGAAACTAGAAAAATCCCCTGATTATACTCCGACCCTTGCTTTGGCTTTGATAGGTGCTTTAGTTGGAGGATCTGTGGCAAAAGAAGGCTCGAAATTTCAAGCAGCGTTA
The DNA here is from genome assembly GCF_051962515.1 of Neisseria sp. P0009.S007. Taxonomy (NCBI): domain Bacteria; kingdom Pseudomonadati; phylum Pseudomonadota; class Betaproteobacteria; order Neisseriales; family Neisseriaceae; genus Neisseria; species Neisseria sp. P0009.S007. The sequence goes on from NZ_JBQCVF010000135.1 coordinate 3,808, forward strand.
TTGGGTGCAGGTATCGGAGCTGGTACAAGTGAATTTATCAAAAAATTCAACAGTGATGAGCCAGAATATATTGTGCAGCAGGATGGCGTTATCGATGTTCTTGTGAAAGATGGGACAGCAAGTGTTAATGAGTTGAAAACCGATTTGGAGCAGGCTGCCGCTGATTTGGATGCCGTTCAGAAGGAATTGGATGCTTGGCTGCTGAGCATTCCGAACCTGCCGCACGAAAGCGTGCCTGTCGGTAAAGACGAAACTGAAAACGTTGAAGTCCGCAAAGTCGGCACGCCGCGCGAATTTGACTTTGAAATTAAAGACCATGTTGATTTGGGCGAGCCTTTGGGCTTGGATTTTGAAGGCGGTGCGAAACTGTCCGGCGCACGCTTTACCGTGATGAAAGGTCAAATCGCCCGTCTGCACCGCGCACTGGCGCAATTCATGCTGGACACGCACACGCTGCAACACGGCTATACCGAGCATTACACACCCTACATCGTGGACGACACCACCCTGCAAGGTACGGGCCAACTGCCTAAATTTGCAGAAGATTTGTTCCACGTTACCCGCGGCGGCGACGAGAGCAAGAAAACGCAATATCTGATTCCGACTGCCGAGGTAACGCTGACCAATACCGTTGCCGACAGCATCGTGGCTGGCAGCGATTTGCCGTTGAAACTGACTGCGCATTCCCCATGTTTCCGTTCCGAAGCGGGCGCATACGGTAAAGACGTGCGCGGTTTGATTCGCCAACACCAATTCGACAAAGTGGAAATGGTGCA
>NZ_JBQCVF010000136.1:0-2764 GCF_051962515.1 Neisseria sp. P0009.S007
ACGATGAATCAAACGACGACTGACATTGCGCAATGTATTGAACAAAACTTACGACAATACTTCAAAGACTTGGATGGTACGGAACCTTGCGGCGTGTATGATATGGTATTGCATCAAGTGGAAAAGCCGATGCTTGCCTGCGTGATGGAGCAATGCGGCGGCAACCAGTCTAAAGCGGCCGTTATTTTGGGTTTGAACCGCAATACCCTGCGTAAAAAATTACAACAGCACGGTATGCTGTAATACGGCAGGGCAATCCGTCCTGACGGTCGAAGGAGAAATAACAATGCAAAATCCGAATAAATTAAATATCCATTTCATCCTGCACGAGGCATTTGAAGTGCCGGGCGCATATTTGAAATGGGCGCAATGGCGCGGACATAACATCAGTGCAACCAAAGTGTACGAATGTGAAGCCCTGCCTGACAATGTGGACGATATAGATTTTTTGATTGTGATGGGCGGGCCGCAATCGCCTGATGAAGACAGGCAGGCATTCCCGTATTACGACCCCCAATCCGAGCTGCGCCTGATGCGTCAGGCGATGGCGGCGGATAAATATATTGTCGGCGTGTGTTTGGGTGCGCAGCTTTTATCCGTTGCCTACGGCGCGCGCCACACGCGCAGCCCTGAGCGTGAAATCGGCATTTATCCGATTGAGCTGACGGCGGAAGGTTTGGCGGATGCCCATGTTTCCCTGTTGGGCAAAACCCTGAATACCGGCCATTGGCACGGCGATATGCCCGGTTTGACGGATGAGGCGGTTGTGTTGGCAACCAGCAAAGGCTGTCCGCGCCAGATTATCCGTTTTGCGCCCAAACATTATGCCTTCCAGGCTCATTTGGAGTTTGACCGTGAAGCCGTCGGGCTGCTGATTGCGGCGGACGGACGCGAAAATGTGGCCGAACAAAGCCAAGCCCAAACTTATGTCCAGCATCCGGATAAAATCGAAGCGGCGGATTTCAGTGAAATGAATGCCAAACTCTTCGACTTTTTGGATTCGCTGACGCAGACAAAATAAAAAAGGCCAACCCTCCAGGCCGTCTGAATAATAAATATAGAGAAGAAACGATTAACCCTTTTTAAAAGGTCGGACCATGTTCTATCAAATACTTGCCCTGCTGATTTGGGGCAGCTCTTTTATCGCTGCCAAGTATTCTTACGAGATGATCGACCCTGCGCTGATGGTTGAGGCACGGTTGTTGATTGCCGCGTTGATGGTGCTGCCGTCGTGCCGCCGTCATTTGGGAAGGATTCCGCGGAGCGAGTGGAAGCCGTTGTTATGGATTTCCTTTGTCAACTACGTTGTCGTTTTGATGCTTCAGTTTATCGGTTTGAAATACACGTCTGCTGCCAGCGCGATTACCATGGTTGGGCTGGAACCCTTGCTGGTGGTTTTTGTCGGTCATTTCTTTTTCAGCGACAAAGCGAAAATTTACCACTGGATTTGCGGCGCGGCGGCGTTTGCCGGCGTGGGCATGATGGTAATGGGCGGCGCGGAAGAGGGTGGTACGATTGATTGGTTCGGCTGTTTGCTGATTTTGCTTGCGGGATTGGGTTTTGCAGGCGTGATACGACCGAGCCAGCAGATGATTGCCCGCATCGGTGCGCCTGCATTTACCGCGGCTTCTATGGTGGTGGCGGCGGTGTTGTGTCTGCCGTTTTCGCTGGTGTTGGCAGACAGCTATCAAATCAATTGGTCGTGGGGCGGTACGCTGTCGATTTTGTATATGGGGATCGGTTGCAGCTGGCTTGCCTATCTGTTGTGGAACAAAGGCATGAACAAAGTCCCTGCCAACGTCTCCGGCCTGCTGATTTCGCTTGAGCCTGTCATTGGCGTTATCATGGCGGTGTTAATTTTGGGCGAACATTTAAGTGCTATGTCTGCGATGGGCATTACCGTCGTTATTGCGTCCACTTTTGTCGCCGGTATGTTGGCGCGTGTCAGCAACAAACGCAAAAAGGCCGTCTGAAAACGGTTTCAGACGGCCTGAAGTAAGCAGTACTTTTTTCAATAAAACATTTTGGGAAAATTTCTATGAAACACATTATCTCCCTGCTTTTGCTTGCCTGCCCTATTTTGACGTCGGCTGCACCCGATAACGACAAAGCCGCTGTACAGGCCGTCATTGCCAAGTATTACAACCGACCGCTTGCCGCGCACAAATGCCAGCTCGCCAAGCCGCCGAAAGACAGTGAGACAGCATCTGACAACATTATGTATTGCATGAAACCTGTTGCCGATCATACCGTAACGCGCAACGGCAAAGCCGCGCGCTATGTGTTGTACACAGGTTTTGCCTACGATATGGAACAAAAAGTAAAACAGGACGCTCATGTTTCTTCCGGTCTGGCAGAATTGTTTGTTTTGGAGAAAACAGACGGCAAGTGGGCAATCAAACAGCACGGAAAAGATAAAATCGGCGCATGGGGCGAGCCGCCGGAGAATAAGGAATGGAAGTTTGTTCAGGTGGGCGCACAAAACTGGGGCTATGTTGCCGAATCAAGTTATACAGGCCAAGGCGACACGACGACTTCGCAAAACTTCCTGTTTACCGATGATAGCAACCGAATCCGCAACAGCGTCATGATCAGCGGTAACGATAACGGCGCATATTTTGGCGATTGCGATGAATTGAAAGGGCGTGAAAAACGCCTCTGCAAAGACAGATATACCAGTCTGGAAGCCAAAATTGCTTTTGACAAAAGCCGTCCTGCCGTATCCGGCGTATGGGCGCTGACTGCAAAACTCAGCGGCGTATCA
>NZ_JBQCVF010000136.1:2864-4582 GCF_051962515.1 Neisseria sp. P0009.S007
GCCCAAAAGTTCCCCTTCATCAAGCGCGACAACATCAAAATCATTCCCTTGGCCGTCTGTATGTTTGCACTCATTGGCGCGATTTCCGTTTGGTTTCCCGAAATTTTGGGCAACGGCAAAGCAGGCAACCAACTGACCTTTGGCGGATTGACCGACTGGCAACACAGCCTTGAGCTGACCGCCGTCAAATGGCTGGTCGTCTTGATGGCGCTGGCGGCAGGTGCATACGGCGGCCTGATTACCCCGTCCATGATGCTCGGCAGCACCATTGCCTTTGCCGCCGCAGCCGCGTGGAATACTTTCTTTCCTGCCATGTCCTCCGAAAGCGCGGCCGTTGTCGGCGCCGCCGTTTTCCTCGGCGTTTCCCTCAAAATGCCCCTGACGGCCATCGTCTTTGTTTTAGAACTCACCTACGCCCCCGTTGCCTTGCTCATGCCCTTATGCGCAGGCATGGCAGGCGCAGTATGCGTGGCGAAGAAAATGGGATTTAAATAGTCAAAAACATCAGGCCGTCTGAAACCGAGTTTCAGACGGCCTTTTACAATAAAATTGTCAACAATATCTATAAAAACCTACTGCCAAAAAGGCGAAAATAGCGGATAATACCGCCCTGAAAATTCATCCCATATCGATTAAACCTTCAACAAAGGAAATCTCATGTCTTCCATCAAACGCGCCCTGATCAGCCTGTCCGACAAGACAGGCGCAGTCGAATTTGCCCAAACCCTGACCAAGCTCGGTGTAGAAATCCTCTCCACCGGCGGTACAGCAAAGCTCTTGGCTGATGCAGGTGTTCCCGTTATCGAAGTTGCCGACTATACCGGTTTTCCCGAAATGCTCGACGGCCGCGTGAAAACCCTGCATCCGAAAATCCACGGCGGCATCCTCGGCCGCCGCGATTTGGACGAACACGTCGCCAAGATGGAAGAACACGGCATCGGCAATATCGATTTAGTGTGCGTCAACCTCTACCCCTTCGCCGCCACCATTGCCAAACCAAACTGCACACTGGAAGACGCGATTGAAAACATCGACATCGGCGGCCCGACCATGGTGCGCTCTGCCGCGAAAAACTGGAAACACGTCGCCATCGTTACCGACACAGCCGATTTCCCTGCCATCGCCGCCGAACTCGAAGCCAACAACGGCGCCTTGAGCGACAAAACCCGTTTCAACCTCTCACGCAAAGCATTCAGCCACACCGCCCAATACGACGGCATGATTTCCAACTACCTGACCTCGCTTTCAGACGACGTCTTGAGCGGTCAGCCACAAATCGGCGAATTCCCAAGCCAGTTCAACCAAAGCTGGATTAAAGTGCAAGACATGCGCTACGGCGAAAACCCGCACCAACGCGCCGCGTTCTACCGCGATATTTACCCCGCCGCAGGCAGCCTTTCTGCCTACAAACAACTGCAAGGCAAAGAATTGTCGTACAACAACATCGCCGATGCCGATGCCGCATGGGAAGCCGTTAAATCTTTTGACGCGCCGGCCTGCGTGATCGTGAAACACGCCAATCCGTGCGGCGTAGCCATCGCCTCCAATACCTTGGATGCCTACAAACTCGCCTACGCCACCGACACCACCAGCGCATTCGGCGGCATCATCGCCTTCAACCGCGAAGTGGACGGCGCAACCGTCAAACAAATTACCGACAACCAATTTATGGAAGTCCTTATGGCGCCGAAGTTCACCGCCGAAGCCCTCGAAATCGC
>NZ_JBQCVF010000137.1:0-4312 GCF_051962515.1 Neisseria sp. P0009.S007
GTCATGATTCTTTCCCATTTCTCGTGATTTCTCAAACTGACTGCTACTTTAAACAGGCCGTCTGAAAATGGGAAAGAATGTTTGGTTGTTAAAAAAGCTGTTTTCGTTATATCGCAAAACTATGGGATATTACCTCACACCATCCGTTTTCTCCGGGTCGCCAACCAACATACAATCGACCCTAAGCACACCATTCCCGCACCCTGCCAAAATGTCATGGACAAAGGCGCGCTAATCAAAAATGATGACACTACCGCAGACAATACCGGAATGAAATAAGATGCGCCTGCCAATACGGTCAGGTTGCCGCGCGAAATACCGATATTCCACACTGCATAGCCCAAGCCCATACAAGACGCGGCGGCAACGGCATAGCCGAGCGATACGGAATCAAAACTCAACGTATCCGCGCCGCTGAGAAAATACTCTATCCACAACAATATCGACACCAGCGCAAAGAAAAAGCCGACGCTGCTGCCTTCCGCTTTCACGCGCGCCGTCAGCGTACAATATGCCGCCCAAAACACCGCATCCGCAAATGCCATGATGTAGCCGCCGGGATTGGTGCGGACATTGTGGTAGATGCCGGAAATTGACAAGCCGACATCGCCGCCCAATACAGTGGCAATCCCTAAAAACGACAGCACAAAGCCGATGACTATCCACCATTTTGACGGCTGTTTGTTGAAATATACCGCTCCGACGATGGTAAACGTCGGCCACAAATAATTGACCATGCCGATTTCCACCGCCTGTCTCGCGTTTTGCGCAAAACCGACCGAGAGCGACAAACACAGTTCGCAGCCGACAAAAAACACACTCGCCCAAAACAGATAGCTGCGGTTGTAATTGCGTAAATGCGGCCGGCCGAAAATCAGCCAAATCAATACGGTGGACAGGGTGTACATCATTGCCGCTCCGCCCACTGCCCCCATATGCAGGCTCAAAGAGCGTATCAGAGAAATGACAAAGCTCCACAAAGCAACGGCAAGCAGCCCGATGGCAGTGGCTTGTTTAGAGGAGATGTTTTGAGATAAGAAATGAATCATGGCGTATGTGCTGAAGATGGTTTTATTAGGTTTATCGTAGTTTGAATATATCGTTTCTACATTAATTATTTTAACGGTTTCAAGGCCGTCTGAAAATGATTGTTTCAGACGGCCCTCCATTTGCAATTAGTCCTAAACATGACTATAATCCGCATCCAATTAGTCAATATTGAGACCAATTTATGAATCAGCTCGACCAACTCGGCATGCGTATCAGCCACATAGACAGCGCATTTGACCAATGGATTAAACAGCAAAACACCAACTACAATACCTTCGCCGTTCTCTACACCTTGGCCACCGAAGGCAGCCGCACTCAAAAACACATAGGCGAAGAATGGAGCCTGCCCAAGCAAACCGTTTCCGGCACATGCAAAACGCTGGCGGAACAAGGCTTGCTGACATTTCACGAAAGCGAACAAGACAAACGCGAACGCTTATTGTCGCTGACCGAGCAAGGCAAAGAATCCGCCGCACCATTGGTGCAAAACATGCAGGAATTCAGCAAACGAATTTTTACCGCCTTCGGTGAAAAACGTGCAGCCCGACTGTTTGCCGATTTGGACGCGTTGGCCGAATTAATGGCGCAAACCCTCAATACTAAATAAGGAAGGAGGGCAACCATGTGGAAAATGTTGAAACACATCGGTCAAACACACCGCCGCAAACTCATCACAACCTTCTCTCTCGTCGGCTTGGATAATCTGCTCTTGCTGGTATATCCCGTGTTTGGAGGCTGGGCGATTAATGCCGTTATGGAAGGCAACGTCTGGCAGGCAATGTTGTATGGTGTGGTGGTCTTATTAATGTGGATAATCGGCGCCGCCCGAAGGATAGCCGATACGCGTACATTTACCAAAATCTATACTGAAATAGCCGTCCCGGTCGTTTTGGAACAGCGCAAGCGAGAAGTACCGCATTCCGCCATTACCGCACGCGTTGCCCTATCGCGCGAGTTTGTCAGTTTTTTTGAAGAACACCTGCCCATCGCTGCTACTTCGCTGGTCTCCATCTTCGGTGCATGTATGATGTTGCTGATATTGGAATTTTGGGTGGGCGTATTGGCTGTCGCGATACTTGCCCTGTTTTTATGGTTGCTGCCGCGTTTTGCCGCCATCAGCGAAAACCTATATTTCCATTTAAACAATCGGTTTGAACGCGACAACCACCTTATCCGCGACGGCAACGAGCATCAGCTCTACCGCCACTATGGCTGGTTTGCCAAACTACGCGTGCTGATTTCCAACCGCGAAGCCTTAGGCTATCTCAGTATCGGCATGGCGATGAGCGTATTGTTCGGCTTCGCCTTTATACACATGACGCTTAAAGGCTACGGAAGCGCCGGCCATATCTATTCCGTCAGCACTTATTTATGGATGTTTGCAATGAGCTTGGACGATGTACCGCGCTTGGTCGAACAATACTCCAATCTAAAAGATATCGGACAACGCGTTGAACTCTCGGAAGAAAACAATCTTTCTAAGGCCGTCTGAAACCTTAACACACTATCAGGACATATTATGAGTTGGTTTTATTTAATCTTAGCCGGTATGCTGGAAATCGGCTGGCCATTGGGCTTGAAGCTGGCACAACAGGAAGGCTACCGCTGGCATGGCTTTGCCGCCGCGCTTGCCTGCATCGTCGGCAGCGGATACTTCCTTTACCTTGCCCAAAAAAGTATTCCGATGGGTACAGCCTACGCCGTCTGGACAGGCATAGGCGCGGCAGGGGCTTTTTTGGTAGGCGTTGTATTTTTCAACGATGCTGCCAACTTCGGCCGCTGGCTTGGCGCATTTCTCATCATCTCCGGCGTCGTAGTGATGAAACTCTCCAGCGGAAACTGAAAATCTCGTTTCTATCCAATCCAAGGCCGTCTGAACAGGTATGCTCAGACGGCCTAATACCTTCCCGAATATAACGAAATCATCTTAAATTAAAACCAAGCATTCTTTCCTTTTTTCAGACGGCCTGTTTAAAGTGGCGACTGTCCATTATTCAAACAATCGGTTATAGCCGTCCAATAAAGGAATCCAAATGAGCCAAGCCAATCCGCTTCCCCCCGAACTCTCCGTCCAACTCTCCACACTATCCCCCACCCAACTTGCCTGGCTCTCCGGCTATTGCTGGGCGCAAAGCCAAGGCGTATCCGGTATAGTAGCCGAACCATCTGCCCTGCAAACGGCCGCTTCGGCAGTCAGCCGCCGCGTGTTAGTCCTCTCCGCCTCCCAAACCGGCAATGCCCGCAGCGTTGCCGAATCCCTACACGCCAAACTTCAAGCCGCCGGCGTAGAAGCCCGCCTCAGCAGCGCAGGCGATTTCAAAAGCAAAACCCTGCCCGACGAAGACATCGTCCTTTTGGTTACCTCCACCCAAGGCGAAGGCGAACCGCCCGAAGAAGCCCTACCCTTGTACAAATTCATCTACGGCAAAAAGAAACCTGATCTCAGCAAACTCACCTTTGCCGTCTTGGGCCTTGGCGATTCCTCCTATCCCAACTTCTGCCAAGCAGGCAAAGACTTTGATGCCAAATTTGCCGAACTGGGTGCAGGCCGTCTGAACGACTTGGGCATTTGCGACTTAGAATTCCAGGCCGATGCCGACGCATGGATTGCCGCCGTCGTACCCAAAGTGGCTGAGTTAACCGCCCAAGCAACAAGTCCAAGTACAACCGCTGCACCAAACAGCTCAGCCACACCAAGCAACGATGCCATCTACACCAAAGAAAACCCCTACATAGCCACCCTATCCGTGCGCCAAAAAATCACCTCGCGCGACGCGGAAAAAGACGTCGAACACATCGAAATCGATCTCAGCGGCTCAGGTTTGTATTATCAGGCAGGCGACGCGCTCGGCGTATGGCCGCTTAATTCCGCCGACCTCGTTCAAGAAATCCTCGACCTCAACCAACTGAACGGCAACGAAACCGTCCAACTTTCAGACGGCCGCGAAACCGACATCCGCACCGCCCTGACCGAATCCGCAGACATCACCCAAAACACACCGGCATTCGTCCAACAATACGCCGAATTAACAAACAACGAGGAACTCAAAACCATAGTTGCAGATAAAGCCCAACTGGATGCCTACCTCGCCGCCACACCGCCCGTAGGCGTACTTGCCGCCTATCCGCACCCACTGGACGCACAAACCCTATACAGCCTCTTCCGTCCACAAACCCCTCGCCTTTACTCCATCGCCTCCGCACAAGATGAAGTCGGCGAAGAAGTCCACCTCACCATCGGCGTCGTCCGTTTCGACCACCA
>NZ_JBQCVF010000138.1:0-4296 GCF_051962515.1 Neisseria sp. P0009.S007
ATTTGAGGAACTCGATGATTTTCTGAATATCGATGACAGCAATCGGGTCAACGCCGGCAAAAGGTTCGTCCAACAAAATGAAACGCGGCTGCATGGCCAGCACGCGTGCGATTTCGACACGGCGGCGTTCGCCACCGGACAAGGACGGCGCAGGGTTGTTGCGCAGGCGCTCGATATTCAAATCGGCCAACAGTTTTTCAAGTTCGGCATCGATGCGGCTTTTATCCTTCATGCTGATTTCCAAAATGGCGCGGATATTTTGTTCCACGGTCATTTTGCGGAAAATCGAGGCCTCCTGCGGCAGATAGCCGACGCCAAGGCGGGCGCGTTCGTGAATCGGCAGGTGGCGCAACTCTTGGCCGTCCAACATCACGCTGCCTGCATCGGCGGCAATCAGGCCGACAATCATGTAAAAGCTGGTGGTCTTACCCGCGCCGTTGGGACCGAGCAGGCCGATGACTTCGCCGCTTTCGATTTCAAGGGAGAAGCTTTTGACGACTTGGCGTTTTTTGAAACTTTTTTGCAGGTTTTGAACCACAAGACGGCTGTTGTTTGCGCTCATATTCTGTTGACTTTCGATATTGACCTCAGGCCGTCTGAACCTTTTTCAGACGGCCTTTTTGTGTGTTTTCTTATTTGTTTTTCTGCGTGCTGGACGGCTGGATGACAACGCTGACGCGGCCGGATTTGGCGGCGGATTTCACACCGGATTTGGCGCTGCCGTTGATGGTATAAACCTCGGTTTTGGTGTTGTAAGTGATGACTGCACCTTCGGCCACATCGCCGCCGCGCTGTACTTTGGCATTGCCGGTCAGGGTAACCAGACTGGCTGCGGAAGAATACGTTACAGTATTAGCTTGGCCGTTGACCACGCCTTTGCCGCCGTCCAACTCTTGGCTGAATTTGACGGGTGAGCCGGTGGCTTTCATCAACTGCTCGCTTTTGTCGTTGCGCGAAACGGTCACGCTGCCGGCACGAATATTGAGCGTGCCTTGTTTGATGATGACGTTGCCGGAAAAGGTGGTGCTTTGGTTGTTTTGGTCAAGCGAGCCTTGGTCGGCTTCGATTTGAATCGGCTGCTTGCTGTCGCTTTGCAGGGCAAAGGCCGGGCTGGCCGCAAAAACGGCAACAAGGGCTAAGGTTTTACAAATTTTTTGTATCATAAATTGTGGCTTTCACTTTGGAAGGGAAATTCAGCAAACCGGTTTTGTGATCATAAGTCATGCCGTTTGCCTGACCGCTGGACTGTCCGTATTGGAAAGTAACGGGGCTGTCGGTATGGGCATATTGCGCCTCGGTATCGACATTCAAACGTTCGGTTTTGACGATGCCGGCCAAACGCTTGGCATCTGCCGCTTTGTTCAAGACAACATTCTGTTCAAAAACGACTTTTTTGTTTTGAATATTGTACTCTGCTTTGTCACTGCCGACTTCGTACAGCAGGCTGCCGTCGCGGTAAAACGAAAGATGCGGTTTGTCCAAATGCACGTCTGCGCTATTCGGATATTGGACGGCATCGACCGCGCTCAGGTTTTCTTTCAGACGGCCTTCTTGGTCAAAACGTTTGCCGTTGATGCCTTTCATCGAATATTGCGGCTCATTCGGATTGAGGACGACTTCTTCGACTTGTACTTCGCTGATGCGGCCGAGCCACGCCGCCAGTGCGCCGAGTGAAACGGCCAACACCAGCGGAAAGGCGATTCCGTAACGCCATCTGATTTTCATCGTACATACTCTTTCAAAGCAGGTTCAAGCGTACCTTGCGCCTGCATAATCAAATCGCACACTTCACGCACCGCACCTGCGCCGCCGGAACGTCGGGTTACATAATGGGCGTATTGCAAAGTAAACCAATGCGCTTCAGGGACTGCGACCGCCAATCCGCAACGCACCATCACGGGCAAATCGACAACATCGTCGCCAACAAAGGCGCACTCATGCTCCTCCACACCGGCCTGTTCGCGTAATTGGGCGTAGGCGGCACGTTTGTCGTGAATGCCTTTGAAGTAATAGTTGATACCGAGCTGCTTCACGCGGATACCGACTGAAGGCGCATCACGGCCGGTAATAATCGCCGTTTGCACGCCACCAGCCTGAAGCATTTTCAAACCGTGTCCGTCCAAAGTGTGGAACGATTTGATTTCTTCGCCGTTGTCGCGGATAAAAATGCGGCCGTCGGTCAAAACGCCGTCTACATCCAGTATCAGCAGTTTGATACCTAAAGCGCGTTGTTGCAGGTCGGAAGAGAGGTTTTGCATAAGGTTTCCTTATTTCAGACGGCCTATTCTAGCATAAGGCCGTCTGAAAACGTTTTTGCCGTCGATTCAGACAATTCGTGCCATCAATAAATCGTGCATGTTCAGCGCGCCAATCAGTACACCGTTTTCTTCGACGACCAGCAAACCGTTCACATGACCGCTTTGCATGGCTTTCAAAGCTTCGGTGGCGAGACGATCGGCAGAGATGGTTTTCGGAGAGGCGTGCATGATGTCGTCCACTTTCAAACCGGCAAAGCTGTCGCGTTCTTGAAACAGACGGCGCAAGTCGCCATCGGTAAATACGCCTTTCAGACGGCCTTCGGCATCGGTTACCGCCAACATACCCAAGCCTTTTTCACTCATGCGGACAATGGCTTCTTTTAACGGCGTGCCCAACAAAACGGCAGGCAAGGCTTCGTCTTTGTGCATAATATCCGCCACGCGCAGCAACAGGCGTTTGCCCAGGCTGCCGGCCGGATGGCTTAAAGCAAAATCATCCGGCGTAAACGCACGCGCCTGCAGCAATACCACCGCCAGCGCATCACCCAACGCCATCACGGCGGTCGTACTGGAAGTCGGTGCAAGGCCGAGCGGGCAGGCTTCTTTGGAAACAGCCGCGGTAATATGGATATCGGCATGACGCGCCATGGTGGAAGTCGGATGGGCGGTAATGCAGATCAGCGTGATGTTTTTGCGTTTCAACGCCGGAATAATCGCCGCAATTTCATCGCTTTCGCCGGAATTGGAAATGGCAACCACGACATCGTGGTCCACAATCATGCCCAAATCGCCGTGCGCCGCTTCGGCAGGATGGACGAAAAACGCAGGCGTGCCTGTCGAAGCCATGGTCGCCGCCATTTTGCGGCCGATGTGTCCGGACTTACCCATGCCAGTAATGACAACCCTGCCCTTGCAGTGCAACAATGCTTCCGCCGCACGGACAAAATCATGGTCCAAAGCCGCCGCAATTTCACGCAAACCTTCGGCTTCCGTATCCAATACATCGCGCGCCCAGTCGAGATAAAGTGTGTTTTCCGCCATCAAAGCCACCTTTCGTGCTTGAATTTAGGTTTGTTTTGCCCAAATTAATCGGCTGTAAACTGTTCAAATTCATCGAATCGGCGTAGCATTACCGCCACTTTACAAACAAACCTATTATGTAAAAGGAATCAGAGATGACTATTTTATCGGACGTTAAAGCATTAGGACAACAAATCTGGTTGGACAACCTCTCCCGTTCGCTGGTACAAAGCGGCGAATTGGCAGAAATGCTGAAACAAGGTGTGTGTGGCGTAACTTCCAATCCTGCCATTTTCCAAAAAGCCTTTGCCGGAGATGCCCTGTACGCCGATGAAGTAGCTGCGCTTAAACAGCAAGACCTGACCCCAAAACAACGCTACGAAACCATGGCGGTTGCCGACGTACAAGCCGCCTGCGACGTGTGCCTTGCCGAACACGAATCCACCGGCGGCAAAACCGGCTTCGTCAGCCTCGAAGTTTCGCCTGAATTATCCAAAGACGCGCAAGGCACGGTTGAAGAAGCGCGCCGCCTGCACGCCGCTATCGGCCGTAAAAATGCCATGATTAAAGTACCGGCAACCGACGAAGGCATCGAAGCACTTGAAACCCTTGTTTCAGACGGCATCAGCGTTAACCTAACCCTGCTCTTCTCCCGCGCCCAAACCCTCAAAGCCTATGCCGCTTACGCGCGCGGCATTGCCAAACGTTTGGAGGCAGGACACGACGTTTCCCATATCCAAGTTGTCGCCAGCTTCTTTATTTCCCGTGTCGATGCCGCGTTGGACGCCACCCTGCCCGGCCACCTCAAAGGCAAAGTCGCCATAGCGCTGGCCAAAGCCGCCTATCAAGATTGGGCGCAATACTTCGGCAGCAACGAATTTGCTGCACTTGCCGAAAAAGGTGCCAACCGCGTACAACTTCTGTGGGCATCTACCGGCGTGAAAAACCCTGCCTATCCTGACACTTTGTACGTTGACAGCCTGATTGGCGCCCATACCGTCAACACCGTTCCCGATGC
>NZ_JBQCVF010000139.1:0-4188 GCF_051962515.1 Neisseria sp. P0009.S007
TTGGGCGCCATTCAAACCCAATTCCATCATTTGGTACGCACCGTGCCGTCTGAAGGCCTCATCGTCTGCAACGGCCAGCAGCAAAGCCTGCAAGATACTCTAGACAAAGGCTGCTGGACGCCCGTAGAGAAATTCGGTACCGAACAAGGCTGGCAGGTTGGTACCGTCCATGCCGACGGCTCGTTTGATGTACGCCATCACGGCGAAACGGTCGGACACGTCGCTTGGGAACTGATGGGCGAACACAACCGCATGAACGCCCTCGCCGTTATCTCTGCCGCGCGTCATGCCGGAGTCGATATTCAGACGGCCTGCGAAGCTTTGAGTGCATTTAAAAACGTCAAACGCCGTATGGAAATCAAAGGTACAGTAAACGGCATCACTGTTTACGACGACTTTGCCCACCATCCGACCGCCATCGAAACCACCATCGAAGGCTTACGTCAGCGCGTCGGTAACGCACGCATCCTCGCCGTCCTCGAGCCACGTTCCAACACCATGAAGCTCGGCACCATGAAAGCCGCCCTGCCCGCAAGCTTAAACGATGCAGACCAAGTATTCTGCTACGCCGGCGGCGTGGACTGGGACGTCGCCGAAGCCCTCGCACCTTTAGGCGGCAAGCTGCATGTGGGCAAAGACTTCGATGCCTTTGTTGCCGAAATCGTGAAAAATGCCGAAGCAGGCGACCATATTTTGGTCATGAGCAATGGCGGTTTCGGCGGAATACACGGAAAGCTGCTGGAAGCGTTGAAATAAAGGTTTGTTGAAAATTTTGAATGATTGAGGCCGTCTGAAAACCGGAATTTGGTTTTCAGACGGCCTTTTGGTTGTGAAGTAATGAGATGGGGAAAAACCGATATTTCCGGCGAATCAGGTTTGGTTATAAACCAAGCCGGATTTGCCGTTTGCCTTTATTTGGATTTTTTGGGCGGCTTGGTATTTTGGCTTTCTATTGCCTTTCGGTATAGGTCAAACAGAAAGGTGACGCGTTCTGCCTCATCGTCAGTGTTTTTGCCTTTTTTGTAGCCGTAGGCTTTATCTACTGCTTTGTCGAGGGTGGCGTGTGCTTTGACGAGGTCGGGATAGCCTGCGTCGGACGCATAAAGTTCGGCGAGCGTAGGGGGAGGCAGATCGTTAGCAAGCGCATCGGCACGGTATTTCTCGCGAGTGTCAAGGATGGCTTGGGCGGCAGCTTCGATGGCGGAACGGAGGGGATTGTTTTCAGACGGCCTTGGCGTTTCGCCTTTTTTGCCCGAAGCTTCCTGACAGGCAGTTTCGTCATCGTTGGGTTTACGGCAGCTTTCTGGGAAGGGAAAGTTGTTGTACACAATTAAACTGGAATAGCTGTAATCGCTTTTCAGACGGCCTGAAACAGTACGCATAAAGGCATTATGCATGGTGGAGCAGAGAATGCCAAAGTGGTAAAGAGTGGCATTAGGTAACATGAATAGCTTATCTCCGGCAATAGTTTGGGAATCCAAATAGCCGATGGGAATGAAACGGCGATTTTCAGAAGATACTTTAGGGATGGCAAGATAATTGCCGTCTGAAATATTGCGTAATTGCTGGAAAAGCCAAGGAGTCATAGCATCTTTTTGAGTTTGCTTATCTTTACTAGCCTCACGCATGGCTTTGACTGCCTGAATACGGGCTTGGACTTGAGGCATCTGTTTCAGGTCGTGGTTGCGTTTGACATCAGGTACGCCGTTAAACCAAATGCACCAACGTTCGATACCATTAAGGAATTCGTTACCCATCGAGAAGGCACGGATGTAGTTTGCCGCCAATGGTTCGGTAGCAATCAAGGCTTCTTTTTCATCGGTGGAAAGGATAAGGTTGCCGCCTTCGGTAGGCTTGCCTCCACTAACCATTTCAATTTCTCCGCTGATTTGGGTTTTGCGCTTGGCAATAATCAAATCGGGCGCATCAATCAGATAAGGATTGATGTTGGCTACGGCGTGTTTTTGGGGTTCACCTTTGATGTCGGGATAGTCGTAGAGGTATTTGGGCAGAGCGGGATTTGCCGAAGCGTTTGCACCGCCGTTTTCAGACGACGTTTGCGGTTTGCGGCTGAAGCCGACGATGATGCAATGGACGGCGGCTTTGCCTGCGGCTTGGCTCGTCCATTGGAAGGTACGGTGGGCAAAGTTGATTTCGATGCCTTGGTTCAAAAGGCTGCCCCAAAGGATTTCGACCTGCTGGCCTTGGCAGATGGAATTGGTGGAGACAAATGCCGTCTGAACTTGGGGATTCTGCGCCATGATGCCGGCGGCTTTGACATACCAGTTGCAGACGTAATCCAACAGGCCGTAGCCTTTAATATGGCCGCAGATGCTTTCGAGGTCGTTTTTCTGCTCTTTGGTTTGGTAGGTCGAGCCAATAAAGGGCGGATTGCCGAAGATGTAGTCCGCCGCCTGCCAAGGTGTGCGGAAACTGTTGGCATGGATGATTTCGGCGGCATCTTCGAGCGGAAGCGTATGGCAGGCGACTTCGCCGTCGAAGCGGATTTGCGTGCGGATGTTGCATTGGTGGTTTTTGAGCCACATGGCGGTACGGGCGATAAGGACGGCGAATTCGTCAATTTCGATGCCGTGGAATTGTTTCAGACGACATTGGACGGACGGGCTGTCGAACAAGCCGCCTGCTTTGTCTTTGAGCGCTTCGGCGATGATGTCGTCTTCAAGGGCGCGGATGCGGTCGTAGGCGACGATAAGGAAGTTGCCGCAGCCGCAGGCCGGGTCGAGGAATTGCAGGTTTTGGATTTTTTGATAGAAGGCGGCGAGTTTTTTGGCTTTGTCGCGTTTGAGGGCTTTGACGGCTTCAAATTCGGCGCGCAGGTTTTCTAAAAAGAGGCCGTTGATGACTTTGTCGATGTTGGCGGCTTCGGTGTAGTGTGCGCCTGCTTCGCGCCGCTCTTGCGCGTCCATGACGGATTGGAAGAGCGTGCCGAAAATTTCGGGACTGATGTTGCGCCAGTCGAAATTGCCGCAGTCGATTAAGGCACGGTGCTGCTTGGCGGTGAAGTCGAAAGTGCGCAGGCGTTCTTTGAAAAGACCGCCGTTGACGTATTCGAAACCTTTAAATTTTTCGCTTTGGGTCTTGCTGCGCTTTTGGTCGGGGGTATTGAGAAATTCAAAGAGTTGATTGAGCTTGTCGCCGAGCGTATCGGCCTCTTTGCAGCTTTCTAAAAAGTCTTGAAAGAGGTAGTTGCGCTGGAAAACGGCGCTGTCGTCGGCAAAAAAGAGGAAAAGCAGGCGCGTGATGAAGAGCCTGAGTTCGTGTTCTTCGTAAATGCCCTCTTCCTGCAAGGCATCGTGCAGTCTGCCAATGGCCGTCGCCGCTTGAATGTTGGCCTCTTCTTGAATTTGGCGGACTTTGGCTTCGATGCCGAACATAAAGTCAAAAACGCCGCGCGTAATGTATTCGGGCAATGCTTCCAACGGGAATTGCCATTGGTTTTCCGCGCCTTCTTTAGGCTCGCGACGATAAAGGTGGAAATGGGCAAAATCGCTGACGGCGTAATATTCAGGTAAAGCAGACGGCTTGGTGCGCTCAATTTCCTGCAAATAACGCTCCGCCTGTTCTTTGGCTTTGGCCAGGTTTTTGTTGGCGGATTTATGTTCTGCCAAGAAGATGCCTTCCCAAAAGACATCGACAAATTGGGTGTTGTTGCTCGGGTCTTTAACGGCATATTCGAAGTGGACGACGTTTTTGCGGTCTATGCCGAAAATCGCAAAAAATTCATTCCAAAAGGTGTCTTTTTCACGGCGTTCGTCGGTTTGGTTTTTATAGTGGTCGGCGAAATTTTGTGCGGCGCTTTGGAGTTGGAGCAAAGTTTTCATGACTTTATGGAATGAATGTATTGTGTAAATGGATGGACGTTATTATAACGGTTTGCGTTAAAAAGGTCGTCTGAAACCTCTTTTCAGACGACCTTTATTCTTTCTGGTTATCCATATTTAACCGCAACCGCCACATTTGCCGCAGCCGCTGCTGCAGTCGCGTTTTTTCGGTTTGAATACGAATTTTCGCAAGAGGAAGAATACGCAGGCGAGCATAATCAAGCCGACGATAATATATTGAGTCATGATGATAGTATCCTTGAAGAAATTTGGTAAACCACGAATGCGGCAAAATAAGCCATCAGGAACAAATAGCCTGTAATCATAAGCATATTTTTCGTGGATT
>NZ_JBQCVF010000140.1:0-4187 GCF_051962515.1 Neisseria sp. P0009.S007
AATACTTCGTAAAGGTTGGAAACCGGAATATGGCCGGCATCGGGACGCAGCAGATAGCTTTCATGCCAGCGTACCAGCAAACCGACAAAGCCCGCCATCGCGGAAACCCACGCAAACACGGTACCCATGCCCAAAAGCGTATTGGACGACACATTTTTGCGCACCGCCGCTATCGCGCCGACGATATAGGCAAACAAGGCAAAGAACACAAACGCGCATTGCCACATAATCGCCGACTGGCTGCTTAACAGATATTTGAGCAGGAAACCGTCTGCGTGTTTGATGTCACCGCCATACAAATCAACGGCCAAATACGCCAAGCACACGCCCAAAGGGATAAACCAGCGCATCGGTTTGAAAAACCAACCCAGAAAAACGGCAATACCGGCACTCGCCCACAAAATCACCATTTCGTAGATGTCCATGTGCAGACCGGCTTGGGTTTGGGCAATAAACGCACTGATGGCAATCAGCAGTGCGAATGCCCAGTCGAAGAGGTTGAGGTTTCGGATAAATGATTTGTGTGTCAGAAGCTCATGCTCGGGCAAGGCCTGATGTTTGTTATTCATGGTTCAAATCCTTGGCAAGCTGCTGCAATTGCCGTGTGTGTTGCGGAAATTCTTTCTGCAAGTCGCGTTCGTTGCGGCTGGAAGACATGGCAAAACGGATACGGCCGTCTGAAAACAGCAGCCAAGCACGTTTTTCACGGATATAGAACATAAACACCGTGCCCAACACCAGCAATACCGAACCCAAATACACCAAGAATTCCCCCGGAGAACGGGTCATCTGCAATCCGGAAGAGCGCACTTCGGAATAGCCGTCCAATTGCAGCAACATCGGCGCAGGATACTCGGTTAAACCGGTGTACGCATCCATTGCATGCAGCAGGAAGCGGTTGCGTTTTTCATCTTGCGGCCAAGCCGGCAGGTTGTATGTACTGATCGTGTCTTCCAAAGCGGCATTCATCACGCCATAGAGCATCTCATAGAAATAGCCCTGCATTTTTTCCTGCTGATCTTTGGGAATGTTGGTGGTAACAAATTCGTCCAAAGCCAAATAGCCGCCTTTGGCAAAAATCGACAAAGTATTTTCCGCCGCCGCCATGAATTGCTCGCGGATTTCGGCGGGTGCGCCTTTGACGGCGTTGGCAACGGTTTTACGGCGTGCCGCATCGTCTTTCAAATATTGGCGCAAAGCCATAAAGGTATCGATTTTACCGTTTTTATCCATTGGAATGCGCAACCAGCGGTATTGCTGCGCCAAGCCGCTGCGCGTGCCGGTAATGAAGAAATAGTCTTCATCTTGTTTTACCGGCAACATATAGTTTTTATATTCGACCGCCTGCCCTGCTTTGTCGCGGATGCGGTAAACGATAGATGGGCCAATATTGGTGTATTTTTTGCCTTCCTGACGGACAGAACGAACATCATTGATGGCGGATTTCAGGTTTTGCTCTTTTTCAGACGGCTCGCTCATGTCTTCGACGTTCATCGAAGTAAACTGGTCGAATTCCAATTTATAAGAAGCCTTGCCCAAATCCAGCGGAAACTCGCGCATTGAAGTTGCTTTGAGTTTGACCGGAGTACGGTCGGCATCAGCCAGATTCCACGCTTTAAACGTCAAGTCTGAGCCGCCGTCGGCAAAACTTGCCTGATAAACCGTAATACCGTGCAGCGTCAAAGGATAGTTGACGCGGATGGTGTGTTCGCTGACTTTGCCGGTTGCCTTGTCCGTGACTTCCAAGTCGCTGGCGAAATCGCGCGGCATACCGGTATCGTAAAAATCAATATGGAATTTCTTCAATTTGACGGAAAACGGCAAGTCTTGCACGAGCATGCCGTTATCCGCATTCAGAAATACCACGTCCGCGCTCTGACCTTCCGAAATATTGACATTGCCCCTAAACGACAAATTAGACGTACCCAACACGCTTTCGGGCTTAAAGTCTTTGGCGTAAACCGCTGTATTGTCCGGCACGACCCGGCCGGTAAGCATGCCGATTTTCAGCAGGATATTGCTGTCTATCAAACCGCCCAAACAAATCACAATCAGCGCGGCATGGGCAAAGATATAGCCCCATTTGTTCATCGCACCTTTTTTCGCCACCACCAAAACCGAACCGTCTTCACGCGTAACGGTTTTGCAGCCGTAGCCCTGCACTTCCAAATAACGTTGCGCGACTTCGGGCGTTACCTGTCCGTCTAAAACGATGGAATGGCGCATTGCCGCCAGCGATTTTTCCTTCGCGTTTTCACGGAACGAACGAATCTCGCGCAAAAACGGCGGAACATTGCGAATCAGGCACAATCCGGTGGAAATCACCAAAAACATCATGATGACAACGAACCACGCCGAGGCGTACACGTCGTACAGACCCAAAAAGCCGAAAATCTGCGACCAAAACGGGCCGAATTTCACCAAATAATCGACTTGTGGCTGGTTTTGCTGCAAGACCGTACCGATAATCGAAGCCACGCCCAGCAGGCTGAGCAGAGCAACGGCAAAGCGCATGGAGCTGAAAAAGGCAAACCATGGTCTACGGATAAGTGGGACGGATGATGAAGATTTACTCATGTTTCAACTGTCGGCTTTGAACAACCCAATCAATCGGGCTGCGATGGACGTTATGATGCGAAAGGAAGAATACTGCATATTGTAGTCAAAATCTTGCTGTCGCTATTTGAAAAAACCAATCAGGCTTATCGGCATATATTGGCTAAGGCCGTCTGAAGAGTTTTCAGACGGCCTGTATCAATAAGCTCGTTTCAAAACGAAATTAGTGCAAACCTTGGATGAAGTTGGCTACTGCGTTCAACTCTTCTTCGCTCAGGCGGTTGGCAATATCGGCCATAATGGCGTTTTTGCGTTGGCCGGATTGGTAAGCTTTCATTTGCTCAACAACGTAAGCTTTGTGTTGGCCGCCCAGACGAGGATAGGCTTGGATTTCAGTACCGCCGCCAGGGATACCTGCGCCGCTAGGACCGTGGCAAGACATACATGCCGGCAGTTTTTTAGCGCTCAGGCCGCCGCGATAGATTTTCGCGCCCAGCTCTGGGTTTTCTTTAGGATTGGCTTCGCCCGGTTTGCCTTGTTGTTTGGCGTAGTAGGCGGCAGCGTCGCGGATGTCTTGTTCGGACAAGTTCATCACCATCGGTTTCATCACACCGGCAGCACCGTGGGAACGGGTACCGTCTTTGATGGCCATGGTTTGGCCGTAGGTGTAAGCCGCAGCCTGACCTGCCAGTTTAGGATAAGTTGCGATACCGCTGTTACCATCGGCTGCGTGACACGCCGCACAGATAGTAGTCGCTACCTGTTTGCCTTTTTCAGCATCTGCTTTAGGGGCAGCGGAAACCGCACCGGCAGCCAATACCAAGGCCAATAAAGTCAATCGTTTCATGGAGTGCTCCTGATTACAGCATTGCGTACCGCGTCAATGCCTTTTTTATACTCAAATACCGGGGAATTTTCCCGATTAAAACCGATAATTCTATAAACGTGCTATTCTATACCAAGTTTACATTAAATTACTACTCAAATTACCAAACTGCTGCAACATAAATGCCCGATACAAATTATGATGTTGCAGTTTTGTTTCCATGTAAGGAAATACTGATGAACCTTTTTCAAAACGCCAAATTCTTTACGACGGTCAACCATCTGAAAGACCTGCCCGACACGCCGGCCGAGATTGCCTTTGTCGGCCGAAGCAATGCCGGCAAATCCAGCGCCATCAATACCTTAACCAATCATGTGCGCCTTGCCTATGTTTCCAAAACACCAGGCCGCACCCAACACATCAATTTCTTTGAACTGGAAAACGGCAATTTCATGGTCGATTTGCCCGGCTACGGCTACGCGCAAGTACCGGAGGCCATCCGTACGCACTGGGTCAAACTCTTGGGCGACTACCTGCAACAACGCCGCCAACTGATCGGCCTGATTTTGATTATGGACTCGCGCCATCCGCTCAAGGCTTTAGACATTCAGATGCTGGACTTCTTCCACATCACCGGCCGTCCTGTGCATATCCTGCTGTCAAAAGCAGACAAGCTGTCTAAAAACGACCAGATTAAAACTTTGGCAGCGGTAAAAAAATCACTCAAACCCTACACTGAGCGTCAAAAAATCAGCGTTCAACTGTTCTCCAGCCTGAAAAAACAAGGCATGGACGAAGTCAATCA
>NZ_JBQCVF010000141.1:0-4153 GCF_051962515.1 Neisseria sp. P0009.S007
AAGCCGGCCGCGCCTGTTACGATAATGGTCATAATGAATTTCCTTTATTTTGATTTTTCAGACGGCCTTGAAGAAATCATGCTGTCTAAAAATAAAAACTTGTCTGTCTGGATTATTTTCCAACTCTATTTTCAGACGGCCTTTAGATTTTAAGGCCGTCTGAAACCGCAATTATTGCTCTTCCAATGCCTTAGTCAATTCGGCAAACGAGCAAACCGCTGTACCAAGTTTTGCCACGACAACACCTGCCGCAGTATTGGCAAGGTGCATCGCTTCGGGCATGGTATAACCAGCGGCCAAACCCAAGCCCACTCCGGCAATAACGGTATCGCCTGCACCCGATACATCATAGACTTCTTGGGCCCGTGTAGGCTGATAAATCGGCTCGCCCTCATTGAACAGGGTCATACCCTCTTCACTTCGGGTCAGCAAAATCGCGGTCAAATCAAGATGACGGCGCAGGTTTTGGGCTTTTTCAGTCAAATCATTTTCGTTTTTCCAGCTACCCACCACTTCTTTCAACTCTGCACGGTTAGGCGTAATCAGCGTAGCGCCGGCATATTTTTCGTAATCATCGCCTTTGGGGTCGATTAAAACAGGTTTACCGGCCTGTTTCGCCCAATCGATCATATCGGAAATATGCGACAGGCCGCCCTTGCCGTAATCTGAAAAAATAATGGCATCGTATTCAGGCAACACTTCGCAATATTGATGCTTGATTTGTTCCAACACTTCACGATGAGGCGATTCTTCAAAATCAAGTCGGATAAGCTGCTGATTACGGGCAACAACGCGCAATTTGACAGTAGTCGCAATTTGCTTGTCGCGCATCAGATAGGAAGCAACGCCGTCTTGCATCATCAATGCGTCCAACGCATCTGCAGCTTCATCATCGCCAGTCACGGACAACAGCCCTACTTTGCCGCCCAATGAAGCGATATTGCGCGCAACGTTTGCCGCCCCGCCCGCCCGCTGGTCGATACGGGCGATTTTCGCCACCGGCACAGGGGCTTCAGGAGAAATGCGGGACACATCGCCAAACCAATAACGGTCGAGCATCACATCGCCGACAACAAGGACTTTGGCTTGTGCAAAACGGGATTTGAGGGTTTCTTGTTGGAACTTGGTTACCATACTGGCTCCATTAAAATCTCTGTGTAAGGCTTGTTATCGGTTTATTGATCTAACAGCCTAAAAATATCTTGAGGCTCATATACCTGCATATGGTTTTTCGAGTACGACGCCTGTTCATGAGATGACAACAACGCTGCTTTCAGCATGGCTTGCGCCAATTTTTCGACAGCAAGTGGACGTTGGTTTTTCAGCATGCCGATGCGGTTGAGTACGCGAAAAATCCGTTCTGCTATTTTTTCGCCCAAGCGGTCGCTGTTCGGACGAATCAGCAATGGCGGGCGGAAAATAATAAGGTGAGGAAAATTCAAAGCGATAATTGCTTGCTCCAATTCGCCCTTCATCCGTTGATAAAACAGGCGCGAAGCAGAATTTGCACCGGAAGCGGAAATCAAAACCAAAGTATTGACGCCGTTTTCTCGTGCGGCTTTGGCAAATTCAAGATTTGCCTCATAATCAATTGCCCATTGCGCTTCTTTACTTCCTGCTGCTTTCAGGGTTGTTCCCAAGCAGGCAAACAATCATCCTGTACTTCATCGCGCCAATCATCAGGCTGAGAAAAATCAATCTGATGGCTATTTAGCTTTTGGTGGGTAAAATCAGGATGTCTGCGACCGAAGCAGTCGATAGACTCAACCTCTGAACTGGTTGCAAGTAAAGGCAACAAGGATTTTCCTGTTGCGCCTGTCGCACCAATCACAATCGTCTTCATACTTCAGACGGCCTTAAGCGTTGGCTACTCGATTGACTTCACGCAATACGGCTACCGGATCGGCAGCTTTGGTTACCGGACGGCCCATTACCAAATAGGTTGAACCGGCAGCCAATGCTTCGGCCGGTGTCATAATACGGCGTTGGTCGTCATTATTGCCTGCAACGTCCAAGCGGATACCTGGTGTGACCAAGACAAAATCCTGTCCCAATTCACGACGCAATGGTGCGGCTTCTTGAGCGGAACATACCACGCCGTCCAAGCCTGAACTTTGCGCCAGTTTCGCCAAGCGGATGACTTGTTCTTCAGGGGCGATGTTCAAACCGATTTCGGACAAGTCGCTTTGTTCCATGCTAGTCAACACGGTTACGCCGATTAGGAGCGGCTTGGTTTGATATCCGGCAACGGCTTCTGCTGCAGCTTCCATCATGCGGCGGCCACCGGAGGCGTGCATATCGACCATCCAAACGCCCATATCGGCAGCAACTTTACAGGCCTGAGCAACTGTGTGGGGAATATCGTGGTATTTCAAATCGAGGAAAAGTTTGAAACCTTGATTGATTAAGCTTTCTGCCAAATTACGGCCGGTTGCGGTAAACAGCTCTTTGCCGATTTTGATTTGACACAATGCCGGGTCAAGATTGCGGACAAATCCGAGCGTATCTTTTTCGTTGGCAAAATCAAGGGCGACGATAACGGGAGTACGTTGTTGCTGAGTTTGGAAGTCGGAGATCAAGGGATTCATAAGATGCCTGCGGAAACGGTTATAGCTTCGATTTTAACAGCTTTTGTACACAAAAGGCCGTCTGAAAATATTTTTTCAGACGGCCTCATGATTTTACTTCAGCAAAACTTATTTGCCCAAACCTTTCAATACTTCGGCTTTCACGGCTTCTACTGCTTGGGTGCCGTCGACTTTGATGTATTTAGGCGCGTGTTCGCCTTCCAGTTTGCTGTAGAAATCAACCAGAACTTCGGTTTGCTCGTGGTAAACGGCAAGGCGTTTTTTCACGGTTTCTTCTTTGTCGTCGTCGCGTTGAATCAAATCTTCGCCGGTTACGTCGTCTTTGCCTTCAACTTTAGGCGGATTGTAGGTAACGTGGTAAGTACGGCCGGAAGCCAAATGCACGCGGCGGCCGCTCATGCGGTCGACAATCACGCTGTCGGGTACGTCGATTTCAACAACCGCGTCCAAATCCACACCAGCTTCAACCATCGCTTCGGCTTGTGCCAATGTGCGTGGGAAACCGTCAAACAGGAAACCGTTTTTGCAGTCGTCTTGGGCAATACGCTCTTTGACCATGCCGATAATGATGTCGTCGCGTACCAAACCGCCTTCATCAATGATTTTTTTTGCTTCCAAACCCAGCGGAGTGCCTGCTTTGATGGCAGCACGGAGCATATCGCCGGTAGAGATTTGAGGAATGCCGAATGCAGCAGTGATGAATTGAGCCTGTGTGCCTTTGCCGGCGCCTGGTGCGCCCAACAATAATACTTTCATGATGAGTCCTTCTTGGTTTATGGATTTGATGTTTGTTTAATTCTACACGCCTTGCGTTTATCGTTCAAAACTTCAGACGGCCTGCTCTGAGCCAAAGTGCTGCCACGCATCATCGCGCATTTCGATAAACCAGCTGTCTTCGGGGAAGCGTTCCAATGCGTCTTTCAACGTGGAAAGTAGGTTTTGGGACAAGGCTTTTGCCAAATATTCTTCCTCGTTGGCTTCTGCCGCTTTATCCGGCTGTTGCGCTAAACCGAGGGCGCGTGTCCGATGGCCGTGTGCCAGATAGTTGAGCGCAATCACTTTTTGTGCCCAAAGCTGGGGAATATCGGGGCTTTCCTGCAACAACACCGATAAAATCGATACGGCGACCGCCAACCGTCCGCCGGTCATGCGCAAATCTAAGGATTGGTTGGGCGGCAGGGTGCTGAGCATTTCTGCCATGCGAAACCAAAATTCGCCGCTGGCCTCGTCGGGCGCGGCCACTTTCAACATTTCGTAGTTGAACTCTTGATCGTCGTCTTTGACCAGCAAAGCGACATCGGCAAGCAGTTTTTGTTCGTCACGGCTCAAATGGCGTAAATCATTCATGTTTTTTCCTTTCAGACGGCCTCGAACACAGCCCTTACCCTGTCCAAATCTTCCTGTGTATCCACGCCGGCGGCTGGCGCTTCTTGGGCAATTTCAACAGCAATCGGATAACCGTGCCACAGGACGCGCAATTGTTCCAGAGATTCAATGGTTTCCAAAGGAGAAACTTCCATTTCGGAATAGCGTTGCAGGAAACCTGCACGATAGGCATAAATGCC
>NZ_JBQCVF010000142.1:0-4089 GCF_051962515.1 Neisseria sp. P0009.S007
CGGTGTTACAATCGGCATATTCTTATTGTTATCAAACAGGTGTTTCATGCAGTTTTTCGGCCTGCTTATTCCTATTATTATCGGCTATTTTGCTGATGAGATGTTCACCGGCGTCATTGTTGGGTCGTTGTTTTGGCTGGTTGCTTGGTCAATCTCGAAACAGCGTCAAGAAGAGCGTTTGGCTGAATCTGCTACGGCAGGCGACAGGATGCAGAAGCTGGAGCAGGAAATCGAGCTGCTGAAACAGCGTTTGTTGGTGTTGGAACATGAGGCTGTCCGTGATGAGGCGAAGGTAGGGCAGGGGCTTGAGGCTCGGGCTGTTGCCGATGTTCAGACGGCCTCTGAGCCGCTTCATGTTCGGGTTGAGCCTGAGGCGGAAGCTGCGCCTGTTAAGCAGAAAATTGAAGAGGCATTTGCTCCTTCTTTTTCTATACCTATTGATCCTGTACCTACCAAGGCTTCTGCTTCGTCTGAGCCTGTTGTGGAAGAAGTTGTCGAGGCGGTTGCTCCGGTTGCTGCTGAACAAGAAGAGCTGCCTAAAGAAGAGGTTGTTGTTGCTTCGATGCCGTCTGAAAACGAAGAGGCTCCATCGCGTCAATTCGTTATCCATAAAGATAAGGTGGAAGGCGGAGAATATAAGTTTTCCGACAATCCGATTGTTGCTTGGTTCTTGCGCGGTAATCCGCTGTTGAAAACCGGTATTGTGGTGCTGTTCCTCGGCTTGGCGTTTCTCTTGCGCTATGCCTCCGAGCGGGTTCATGTGCCGGTGGAGCTGCGTTATTTGACTGTAGCAGGCGCGGGTTTGGCGGCGGTGGTCGGCGGCTGGAAGCTGCAAAGCCGTAAGCGTGA
This sequence comes from Neisseria sp. P0009.S007, assembly GCF_051962515.1. Lineage (NCBI taxonomy): Bacteria > Pseudomonadati > Pseudomonadota > Betaproteobacteria > Neisseriales > Neisseriaceae > Neisseria > Neisseria sp. P0009.S007. The sequence goes on from NZ_JBQCVF010000142.1 coordinate 850, forward strand.
ATATGGCTTGGTGTTGCAGGGTTTCGGCGTGGCGGTGATATATTTAACGGCGTTGGCGGCGTTGAAACTGCATCCGCTGTTGCCTGTGTCGGTCGTGTTCGGGCTGATGGTGGCGATGGTTGTGCTGATGGCGTGGCTGGCGGTAAGGCAGAATGCGCAGATTATGGCGCAGGTTGCTTTAATCGGCGGTATGGCTGCGCCTTTGCTGACTTCAGACGGCAGCGGCAATTATTTGGTGCTGTTTTCTTATCTTGCCCTGCTCAATGCTGGTGTGGCCGCGATTGCGTGGTTTAAGGCATGGCGCCCGCTGAACCTGACGGGTTTTGTCGCTACTTTTGCCATTGCCGCGCTGTGGGGCATGCGAAGTTATACGCCGCAACATTTCGCCACTACCGAGCCTTTCCTGATTTACCACTGGCTGCTCTATACCTTTATCGCGTATCTGTTCGCACGCCGTAAGTTGACGGAAAACAGCGAAGACGGCGTTACACCGATTGCCGACAATGCGACTTTGGAAGAAATCGGCAAGAGTATTTATACACACGGCCTGCGCGTGCATGTCCTCGACCATACTTTATTGTTTGGCACGATGGCGGCGGCATTCGGCCTGCAATACCGCATGGTGGAACATTGGCCGGCTGCGGATGCGCTTTCCGCATTGGGTTTTGCCGCGGTTTACGGACTGGCCGCGCTGCTGCTGAAACGTCAGCAGGGTTTGTATATTTTGCGTCAGGCGTTTTTTGCGTTGGCGGTGTTGTTCCTTACGATTGCCGTTCCGCTTTATTTTGAACCGAGCAATACGGTCATTTTATGGAGTGCCGAATCCGCACTGGTTTATTTCTTCGGTTTGCGCCAACAGCGTCCGCATATCCGTTTGGGTGCGCTGATGGTTTATCTCTTGGCGGCACTGATTCAATTGGGCAATTATCAGGGCTTCGGCACGGATACCGTTCTGGAAGGGCAGTGGTTTACAACGGTTGTGGTGTTGCTTGGCGGAGCGGCGATTTACTTGCTGTGGTATTTCTCGCGTCGCGAAGGTTCGGCGCAATGGGAAAAATCTGTTCAGACGGCCGTGTTGTCTGCCGCCTTGCTGTACATCTCTATTTTGCCTTTGCTCTTCTTGGCCGAGCGCGGCTGCATTGTCGCTCTTTCCGCTTTGGCGGCGGCGTGGGCATTCTGTCGGCGCAAACACGAGCCGAATGTGTTTATCACATTTACCTTGGGCAATGTATTGTTCGCCCTGTTGCTGCAAGCCGGTATTATTTATGAATCCCAAGGTTTCCTGAGCCATCTGTACCTTATTGCCGCTACGCCTTTGCTGTTTGCGGCTGCCTACGCGCTGCAATATCCACGCGTGCCGGTTAACACCGAAAAGCCGGAAGGAAACGAGGTTTACTTTGCGAAGGTTGCAGGCTGGATCATCCTGCTTACTGCGTTGGCGACAGGCAGCTACGCCCTTTATATGCAATGGACAGGCGAGGAAACCCTGTTTACCCAGTTGTGGCTGTGGCCGATATTTGCCGGCCTGCTGCTGTTTGCCAAACGTCTGAAATGGGAAGAGCTTCTGCAAACCAATTTGGCATTCTTGCCATTGTTTGGCCTGCATTTCCTCTCCTACCATACCGAACATGCGGTGACAGCCGCCGCAGCCTTGCCGCTTGCCGCCGCTACCGTGTTGCACTTCATTATTCTGAACAACTATCCGCGCCATGATCTGATTTGGTTGCACAAACTCAATATCACGATACTCGGCGTACTTTGGACGCTTTGGACCGCGCTGTATGTCGGTGGTCTTCTCTCCGGCGTTTGGTCGCAGCTCTCATGGCTGGTTGTGCCTTTGGCGATGTGGATTGTTTTCCATACGCAGCGCCACCGCGAATTTTTCAGACGGCATCAAGCCATTTATCAGCATTTTGCTATGCCGTTGTGCGCCCTTGCCGCTGCCTGTTGGATGCTGTGGACCAACTTCTCCACGCCGTTCCAACCTTCACCGTTGCCGTATATTCCCGTGCTCAATCCGGTGGAACTCGCCAGCGCCGGCATGCTTTGGTTTGCCCTGAAATCCCTGCCCGAAGCCTTGCCGCCCGAGCTTCGCCGTACCACGGCAACCACAGTTTCCGCCTTGGCATTTATGCTGATCAGCGCAGGCGTGATGCGCGTATGGCATTTCTACGACGGCATTACTTGGCGTCTCGACATCATGCTCCAATCCTTCGGCCTGCAAGCCAGCCTCTCCGTCGTTTGGGCAGTAACCGCCATCATCTTGATGGTACTCGGCAACCGCCGCAAACAGCGTTCCTACTGGATGACAGGCGCGACGCTGATGGGCATCGTGGTCGTCAAACTCTTCCTGATCGAGCTTTCCAACAGCGGCGGTATCGAGCGCATTGCCTCCTTCATCATCGTCGGCTTGCTGTTGCTTCTGGTCGGCTGGTTTGCCCCCGTTCCGCCCAAAGCAGAGAATGATGGCGAACCTAAAGCCTAATCACTAATCCCCAAAGGAAAAGACCGTCTGAAACCCCATTTAAGTTTCAGACGGCCTGAGACCTTTGCAAAGGATGGTTGAACAAATTATACATTATACCCGTGCAGAAAACGTGCTGCTTCATTGTTCCATTTGACCAAATGATCGCCTTTGGCCGTCAGGTTTTCAGCACCGCGCTCGCCCAAGATAATCTCGGAAGACTGGCGTTTGCCTGTTTTCAACGCAATTTTGGTCGGCAGGTTGTCACGTAGGCGGCCGCTGAGTGTTTTCGCATCGGGGCGTTGCGTTGCCAATAACAGATACATTCCTGCGGAGCGCGCTTTTTGTGCCAGCCGTACCAAATGCCCTTCTGCGTCACTGCTGACATCGATAAGGTCGGCCAGTTCGTCAATCACGATAACAACATATTTTGGACGGGCGTGCTGTGGGACTTCTGCAATATCCTTTGCAGCGTATTCGTCCATCAGGCGGTATCGTTTATCCATCTCGTCAGCAAAAGACGACAATATTTCAGCAGCTTCTTCCGCATCGCTGACTATGCGCCCCTGCCATAAATTCGGACGGTCTTTGAAGGCGGCGAAATCCGCAGAAACTTTGCAATAACACACGACGATTTCCGTTTCATTCTGAGGAGCGAGTTCGAACAGGGAAGCCAGCATTGAGCGCACCAGTACCGATTTCCCAGCCCCCGTTTCCCCGCCTACCATCACATGCGGCGCGGTGGCAAAATCTTGAAACACGGGTTCGCCGCGTTC
>NZ_JBQCVF010000143.1:0-4060 GCF_051962515.1 Neisseria sp. P0009.S007
TTATACTCACTCTACAATATCATACATATAAAATATTTTATTTTTTTATACTTATTGTTTTTTTTTTATTTCTTTATTTTTTTATTTATTTTTCAGTAAATTAAAAATCGCCGGCGAAAGCCTGGTTTAATTTTTCATTTATATCTTTCCGGCTCAAAATCTTGACCGTTATTTAATAAGTTGAAAGCTATCACGGCAAGTTTGCGCATGATGGCTATCAGTATGAGTTTTATGGGCTTTCCTTTGACTTTTAATCTGTTTACGAAACTGGAAAAGACGTTACAGCGATAAGCAACTACGGCGGGCATATACAGGCTTTTTCTGATGTCGGCATTGCCGATTTTCGATATTCGGCTTTTGCCGTTTACGCTGCTTCCTGATTGGTTTTTGCGTGGGTCTAAACCGAGATAGGCAGTAAACTGCTTTTGGTTGGAGAAAGGGTGTCTTTTGTAGGCGGAAAGCAATACTGCTGCGCTTTGTTCCCCTATGCCCGTAATGGTCTTTAGGCGTTTGCGTTGCGTATTGTAATCGGGATGAGACTTGTAGAACTGGAGCAGTTGCTTTTTGATGTCACGTATTTGGCTGCTCAGATTTTCAATGGTGGTTTTGATATGCGGGGCAATGTAGTCGGGTGCTTCGTGCAGTTTGGTGGTTTCGGTCGCACGTTGTTGTTTGAGATGGTCTAAATATCGGGCTAGTTCTTGGAGCTGTTTCTGTTCTTGTGACGGCGGTATCCATGCTTTCAGTTTGTGTTTCCGGTCTTGGCAGTATTGTGCGATTAGTCTTGCATCTTGCTTGTCGGTTTTACTTCGTTGAAGTTCGGCTATGGCATACCCTTTTATTCTTCGCGGATTCTCGACCGTAACGGTGTAATGCTGATGTAAATAATGGGCTAGCGGTTCGTAATATGTTCCGGTGGCTTCGCAGCAGCAATGCAGCTCTGAAGTCATTTGATGAAATTTTAGCCAGTCTGTAAGTAGTTGGAATCCTTTCGGGTTGTTGCTGAATCTCTTTTCATGGTTTTGGCCGTCTGAAATGAGACAGCAATCTATTGTGAGTTTTGATACGTCTATGCCTAAGTACATGTGTTTTACCTTATGAATTCGGGTTGCGCCCTAGATAGTGTTCAAACTTCAGATGTACGAAAGCCCACGCTTCTATCTTTTTTACAAGCTATGGCTTTGGCCGTGCTTTCGAAGTCGTGGGCTTTACTTGGTGTTTCGTCAAACGCCAAGCCCTGAAAATGCTGGTTTCACGTTCAGGGCTTGAAGCTTATCGTGTGCTTGCCTTCGGCGACATTCGCCATGTGGCAGGGGTTGGCGCAAAAAACCGCCCCAACCCTTGCTAATAGCGTTTTTGGGTGGGCTAGCGTCAAGGGGTATCCAAAAAGTTTTATAAAGGCAAAAAACGCGCCTTTACAAAACTTTCTGGACGTCCTCCCCCTGACTTGTGTTTGTGTGGGCTATTTGGCTATGTTATATCCATAATAAATAATTACTGCTGCTCCTATTAACGATATTATGAACATCGGCAGAACGAAATATTTAAAAAATCCTCGCCAGCCTTTACGCTCATATGTTGTTGCAGCCCAAATCCCTAATAAAAAAGCTATACCCGAATTCACTAATTAACCTTTCCGCCCTCGTTACTTAGGGCTTTTTCTTCGTATCCGTCATACATCAAATTTTGCGGACTCTTTCCACCCATTGTCAAGACTTGAGGCGTTTCGTGCTGTTCCGCTGGTGCTGCCGTTACCGCCGTTTCGGGCTGTTTTGTCTTGTAGGGGTTAAAGGGCAGGCCGTCATTTACATATTGGACACAGGTTTTTTTGCTGATCTCTTTTATTCTTGTGCCTTGATCGGTATAGCAGTTACAGCCTTTTTCGGATTTGATGCAGGCAGACGGCCACGGCATGGCTTTAAAGGCTTTGTTCATGCCGTCGTAAATCGGGGCGGTTTCGGGACGCTCTGCTATTCTTGGTTCGTAGTCTTGCGGTGTGATATAGGGCTTTTCTTCCTCTTTTTCGGTTATTTTCGGCTCTTGTTGGGGATATTGGCCGCTTTGTTCAATTTGGGGTTGTGCCGTTTGTGTGTTTTGTGCGGTTTGGTTGCTGTCTGTTTCGGTTGTTTTTTTGACCTCTATCGGTTTTGATATGTCTTTATAACTGCCATATGCAATAAACATGCTGAATATAATTACTATAAGAACCAAAGGTAAAATAAATATCACTTTACTTCGTTTGGTTTTGATTTTTGTGTGTTCTTCGGCCGATTTGTAAACGCCAAATGCTTTTTTATCGAGTTTATAAACGCTTTTGACGCCGTTTGCTATATCGCCGTTTGCTTCGGGGTTGGCGCATCTTTCCCATTCGACCATACGCCTAACGCCTAGGCTGGTTTTGCCGATATGGCAATGATGACCTATCAGGCTTCTGACGTTGGCATCTATAAGCCGTGGGTGTTGTGTCAATAAAAAAATGTCTATGCCTTTATGTCGGTGTGTTTCAAGCTCAGCAACATAATCGGGGACTTTTGAACCGCTTGGGCGTGGACGGAATACGCGTTGACACTCATCGATCACGAGGATCGCGCCAGTAGGTGCCCATTTGTGCCACGTCTGCATGGTCTCTCCATCAGGGATCGGCAGATTAGGGATGATTTGGCCGTCAACTTCGGGAATTCCGTCAAGGTAAAGCGGACGGTTTTTTAAATCGTCTCTTGTCATCAAGTCTGAGATCATCTTTAATGTTTTGCCCGAACCGGGTACACCTGTTATCAGATACAACATTTTTTATCTCCTTTTTAATTATCTGTTTTATTTTTTTGACATAACTGCGGAGAGTTTGGCAAACGATTTAAGCGATGCAATAAATGCGAAAGTGCCAAATATCCAATTAAGACAAACCCCCATGCCTGTTATATAAAGTATTTGTAAGGCATCATCAGATATACCGCCTATTTGATTTGTTACATAGCTTAATAACTGTTGTTGCAGTTCGTTTGCCCCTACATAAGTTACAAACGACAGACCAAACGCGGCCATGATTTTTCCTGCTACGGTTGTCAATACGGCAGTTAATAATTTGCTCCACATGTTACAACTCCTTGACTGCCGACCATGCCGCCCAGCTACAACTTATCATGCATATTAAAATCAAAATTGGCCTGATTTTTCGGGAAATGTCGCAAATTGTGTCATATCCCATTTCGAATCGGCCAAACAATCCAAAATCAAATGATTGTGGCCTTGGACAAACACCGTCCGTCTGAAAGTGTTCCAACGGTTTCAGAGTGCCTATATCTTGATCGTTTTGCGGAATGTTTAGATCTTTTTCTTCTGCATTTCCCATATCTGCACACGCTGCGATGTTTGGAAACAGCGAACAAAGGCCATTTTCTTTTTGATTCGGCGTTTGTTGATTGTTTGGACTATTCGGACTGTTCGGCTCATTCGGTGTATTTGGAGAATTAGGGCTATTTGGTGCGTTTGGCGTGTCCGGACTCTCCTGTCTGCTCGGTGTTGTCTTTTCGGGCTTATTCGGCGCTTCCGGACTGTTTGGCTTTAAATCTGGACGTGGCACATAATCAACGCCTACAGTGCCGTCTTGATTCATTTTGAATCTTGTTTGTTGTGGGGTGCCACTGCCTTCAGGGGTATAGGGCGCACTAAGCGCGGTATCTGGACTAAATGTGCTTGGCTCGGCAGATTGATTCATAACACCCATTTTTGCCAGTTGATTCATCAGCTCGGCATGGTTTGTCTTATTGTTTTCAAGCATGCGTTTTAAAATGTCTAACATTTCTTTTTGTGTCAGCATGAAATCTTCAGGTTTTACTTGGCTTTGATTTTGTGCGAGTTTCTCTTTTTTTTCTTCTGGAACTGTACCTTCTTTATATGAATTGTAATAAACATAAACATGTTTATCTGACGGAGTGCTAACAGTAATTCTTGAAGGTGATGAATTAGGAATGTCGATATCAACATGAGATACAAAACGACCTAAATAAGCAGGAGAGTTATCCAATGTATTATCTTTTGAACCATTTAAATTAATTCCAAA
>NZ_JBQCVF010000144.1:0-4033 GCF_051962515.1 Neisseria sp. P0009.S007
GTCAAACAAATTACCGACAACCAATTTATGGAAGTCCTTATGGCGCCGAAGTTCACCGCCGAAGCCCTCGAAATCGCCGCCGCCAAGAAAAACGTGCGCGTATTGGAAGTGCCGCTCGAAGCAGGTGCCAACCGCTTTGAACTCAAACGCGTCGGCGGCGGACTATTGGTACAAACCCCCGACATCCACCGCCTCAACCGCGCCGATTTGAAAGTCGTCTCCAAACGCCAACCGACCGAGCAAGAATGGAATGACCTGATGTTCGTCTGGAACGTCGCCAAATACGTCAAATCCAACGCCATCGTCTTCGGCAAAGGCGGCCAAACCTACGGCATCGGCGCAGGCCAAATGAGCCGCGTGGACAGCACCCGCATCGCCGCCCGCAAAGCGCAGGACGCAGGCTTAGACTTAAACGGCGCCTGTGCCGCTTCCGATGCCTTCTTCCCATTTCGCGACGGCGTAGATGTCATTGCCGAGCAGGGCATCAAAGCCATCATCCATCCCGCAGGCTCCATGCGCGACCAAGAAGTCTTCGACGCAGCGGACGAACACGGTATTGCGATGGTAGTAACGGGTATTCGCCATTTCCGCCACTGATAAGCTGATATAAAATAAAGGTCGTCTGAAAACCGATTTCAGACGGCCTTTTTCAATACATTAAATCAAGACAAAGCAACAAAGCCATATCTATTCCGATTCATACGGCAACAAAACGTCCCAAGTCTAAAACCAACCCACTCAGAGAAAAAACATGAAACACATCCTCCTCATCCTGACCCTCGCCACACTCACCGCCTGCGCCTCCAGCCATACCGGCGGCTACGGCTATGCCGGAAACAACGGCGCTTCCGCAGGCGTGACCCAAACATTCCGTTGGTAAGGCCGTCTGAAATACGGCATGGTGTTACACCATAGAAAACAGACCGATTCCAAACGTAAAGGCAAGTTTTACACTTGCCTTTTTTATACTATTTAGCGGCTCAATAACGCATCAATTCGCATCATTAAGCCGCCATTTAAATGTTAGAAAACGTTAAAGGCCGTCTGAAAACAGACTGTATAAACCCATCACATGATTCAAATCAACCTTCAATACAAATCTCATTAATTCTCTAAATAAAAGCTGACATCTAAATCTATCACTAAAATAACTATCCTGTTAACATATTATTTAATAATCATTATTGTTTGAAAATTTCAATAAAAATCATATAATTATAAAAAAGCGTTTAAAAAAAGCAACAAGTAAATCTAACCAGCATGACCGTTGAGGGCGAAAAAATAACACTTTATCGGAAGAGTTGATTTACGAAACCAAACGCATATAAAATTTGGACAAGGATTCCGAATGCATTGAAAGAAGCTGACAAAAAGTGACTGGTTAAGAAACAAGCTGACAAAAAACGGCACATCGTTTCCCAAACTTCACAAGCTTCCCAAAATGTATCAGCATAAAATCCCATAAAACAGGAATTTAGCTGCCATTCGGCCGAGTGGAGACTTTTGGCACGGGAATTGCATACAGGAGATTACGGCATGAAACCGCATAAAGGGGAAACTCTGAAATGCGGCAAATGTGTGGACAGGCGGTTTACAGCCGAGCAACACGTCCCAAAAGAAATCAAACCCCTTACAGGAAAATCGATATGAATAAAGTCTTTAAAGTCATTTGGAACCACGCGACCCAGACATGGACCGCGGTTTCCGAAATCAGCCATGCACACGGCAAAAAATCCGCTTCTGACAAGCGTAAAGCCGTAGCTGCTGCGGTGGTTGCTGCAGGTGCTTTGATGGCATCTAGCGGAGTAGAGGCCGCTGTAAGATTGGGAGGTAGTGCAGTAGACATTACTCCTGATGGTACTTACAACGGTTCTAACAGAAACGTTGGTGTCAACTCTGTTGTAGTGGGTTATCAAAATACTGCCAGCAGTCAAGATGGCACTATCGCTTACGGTGCGAACAATACTGCGACTGCAAACGCAGCATTGGCAGTAGGTAATAACAATATCGCAACCGGCGGTGCATCGACTGCAATGGGTGTAAGCTCTGTTGCAAGTGGTGAAGCTTCTGTTGCAATCGGTAATGTAGCCCAAGCAACTCAAATTCGTGCGACTGCAGTAGGTAACCGTGCAACTGCTACTCAAGACTCCGCAAGTGCATTCGGTAACCGTGCAAATGCTGGTGCACAATTTGCAACAGCTATTGGTGATAACTCCAATGCAAATGCTGCTGCAGTTGCTGTAGGTACGCATGCAAACGCTGAAAAACAAGATTCTATCGCTATTGGTAACAACGCTCATGGTGCTTGGACCAATGCTATTGCTGTCGGTAAAGATACTGTGGCAAGCCAAGACCACGCGATTGCAGCAGGTACTAGCGCAAATGCGTCAGGTATTCAAGCTGTCGGCGTTGGTTCATATACAAAAGCAGAAGGTAATCTGACAGTTGCAGTTGGTCCATATGCGCAAGCCAATAAAGAAGCTGCAATTGCTGTAGGTTCTAACGCTACTGCTGCTCAGTCTAACTCTATTGCTGTGGGTCAAACTGCCACTGCGTCTAACAATAACTCCATTGCTGTCGGTACTAAATCAGTTTCTAGAGGTGATAACGCAATTGGTGTCGGTGCTTATGCTGAATCAACTGCTCACCGTGCTACCGCTATCGGCGTGTTGTCTCAAGCTAATGGCACAGGCTCATTTGCTGGTGGTGCATCTGCTCAAGCAACAGGTGAAAATTCTGTAGCTATTGGCGGTGCGATGGATGGTAATTTCGGTAATAAAGCAGGTTCTGCTGCTAAAGCAATCGGTAACAACTCTATCGCTTTGGGTACTCAATCTAAAGCTGCTGGCAATAACTCTATCGCTCAAGGTAACGGTGCAACTGCTAAGCAAGCTGCTGACGTTGCCGTAGGTCATTCTGCTACAGCTGACGGTACTTCTACTGGCGCTGATGGCGACGGCGTAGTAAATAATGCCGGTTCGGCAATGGCAATCGGTACAGAAGCTCAAGCAACCGGTATCGTAGCAACAGCCATCGGTGAGCGCTCTAAAGCTCTGGCAAACGGCGCGGTAGCATTGGGTGGCGACGCTCAAGCCAAACAAGGTTCTGACGTAGCAATCGGTCGTGGTTCCGTAGCTGACGGTACTTCTGCTGCAGCATTCGGTCCTGCTGCTACAGCAACTGGTAAATACTCAGTAGCTTTGGGCGTACAAAGTAACGCTGCTTCTAAACAAGCAATTGCATTGGGCCGTGGTGCTCAAGCTAATGGCGGTGAATATGCAACTGCTCTGGGTAACGGTGCTCAAGCAACAGCTAAAAACACTCTGGCTTTGGGTACAGAAGCTAAATCTACTATCGAAAACAGCGTAGCTTTGGGTAACGGTTCTACAACCAGCAACTTCGTACCTACTAACACTGCTACTGTTGGCAGCTACACTTACAGCGGCTTCGCAGGTGCAACCAGCGGTTTGGGCAATGGCGCAGTATTGTCTGTAGGTTCTGCAGGTAACGAACGTCAAATCCAAAACGTTGCTGCAGGTCGTATCTCTGCAACTTCTACCGATGCAATCAACGGCTCTCAATTGTACGCTGTTGCAAACCGCATCGAAAACCTGAATCCGTTTGTATTCTCAGGCCATAATGGTAGCGGTAGCTCACCAGCTGAAGGTACATACAAATACGATCCTAAATCAAATGCCAATAACACTCTGAAACTGATCGCCGGTAACGGTTTGACAATGACCTCAAACGGCACTAACGAGTACACCCTGAGCGTAATCGGTGGCGGTTCTACTGGTGCAACCGGCGCTACTGGTCCTAAAGGCGAAAAAGGCGATACCGGTCCTGCTGGCCCTAAAGGCGACAAAGGCGATAAAGGTGACACTGGCGCAGCCGGCGCTAAAGGCGACAAAGGTGACACTGGTGCAGCTGGCGCTAAAGGTGACACTGGTGCAGCTGGCGCTAAAGGCGACAAAGGTGACACTGGTGCAGCCGGCGCTAAAGGCGACAAAGGTGACACTGGCGCAGCCGGCGC
>NZ_JBQCVF010000145.1:0-4003 GCF_051962515.1 Neisseria sp. P0009.S007
TTTCCCTTAAAAACAACTTCACAACATATTATCATGAGTATCCTCAATAAAATCAGCAACTTTATTGGAAAAACATTTTCCCTTTGGGCGGCGCTCTTTGCCGGCATCGCTTTTTTCGCACCCGACACCTTCAAATGGGTCGGCCCTTACATTCCTTGGCTTCTGGGCATCATTATGTTCGGCATGGGCTTGACGCTCAAACCTTCCGACTTCGATATTTTGTTCAAACGCCCCAAAGCCGTCATCATCGGCGTGATTGCACAATTCGCCATCATGCCGGCAACCGCCTATCTGCTGGCCAAGCTGTTAAACCTGCCTGCCGAAATCGCAGTCGGTGTGATTTTGGTCGGCTGCTGCCCGGGCGGCACGGCTTCCAATGTAATGACTTATCTGGCGCGCGGCAATGTGGCTTTGTCGGTTGCCGTTACATCGGTTTCTACTCTGATTTCTCCATTGCTGACCCCCGCTATCTTCCTGATGCTTGCCGGTGAAATGCTGGAAATCCAAGCGGGCAGTATGTTGATGTCCATCGTCAAAATGGTTTTATTCCCCATCGTTTTGGGCTTGATTGTCCATAAAGCCTTGGGCAACAAAACTGAAAAACTGACCGACGCGCTGCCGCTGGTTTCCGTTGCCGCCATCGTACTGATTATCGGCGCGGTAGTCGGCGCCAGCAAAGGCAAGATTATTGAAAGCGGCCTGCTGATTTTCGCGGTTGTCGTACTCCACAACGGCATCGGCTATCTGCTCGGCTTCTTTGCCGCCAAATGGACCGGCCTGCCTTATGATGCACAAAAAACGCTGGCCATCGAAGTCGGTATGCAAAACTCAGGCTTGGGTGCCGCCCTTGCCGCCGCACACTTTGCCGCCGCGCCGGTCGTTGCCGTTCCCAGCGCATTGTTCAGCGTGTGGCACAATATCTCCGGCTCGCTTCTGGCAACTTATTGGGCAGCCAAAGCCGATAAAAATAAAGAATCCTAAACGTCTTTAATCATAAGCCGTCTGAACAGGGATAAACGAAATCAACGATTTCTGCCTTACCTGTTCAGACGGCCTTTATTTTGAAATCAAGCAGTATTATTGTTTCACTGCTTCGATTTGGATATTTATGTTAACTTTTTTGCTCATACCGGCACTTACCAAATAATCCAAGCCCCATTTGGTACGGTCGATGGTGGTGCTGAAATCGCCGCCGCACACTTCTGCTTTTAACATCGGGCTTTGGTAGCAGTTGAATTTGTCGGCTTTGAGTTTCACCGGCGCAGTTTTGCCGTTCATAGTCAGATTGCCATCAACGGAAAGCAGTTTTTTGCCGTTGAAATTGAATTTGGTGGATACAAAACGGATTTCAGGGTATTTGTCTGCATTGAAAATATCGGCAGATTTCAAGTGTTGGGTAAAGCGGTCAGAACCGGTTTGCAGTTTGGACAAAGGCAATACGATATCGATTGAGCCTTGGCGTTTGGCACGGTCAAATTCCAAATTGCCGGTCAAACCATAAATACCGCCGACGTTGGTGCTGGTGTTGAAATGGTCGATGGCAAAGCGGGCATTGGCATGGAATTCGTCCACTTTATAAACAGCGGCAGACGCAGCAGAAGCCAACATGGCCGAACACAATGCAAACATGATTTTTTTCATCGTCTTATCCTTAGAAATGTGAGAAGTTCCCTATCATATCACTTTTTGATGCCAACATTTTTTGCAAATGAGAAAGACAACGTTTCATCCTAAGAAAACTTCAGGCCGTCTGAACGAGAGGACAGCAAATTCAGGTGAAGCAAACACAGTTTAGTTTTATTACAAAATAGCGTGCTTCATCGCTCGTAATTGGTATAAAATAGCCAGTTATTTCTACAACGGGCCGCCAACCAACCAGCCTATTTCAGACGGCCTCAGCATAAAACAAAGGAACAAAAATGCCTGAATACCGCTCCAAAACCTCTACCCACGGCCGCAATATGGCAGGCGCGCGCGCATTGTGGCGTGCGACCGGCGTCATGGAAACCGACTTCGGCAAACCGATTATCGCCATTGCCAACTCCTTCACCCAATTCGTCCCAGGCCATGTGCACCTGCACAATATGGGCCAACTGGTTGCCCGTGAAATCGAAAAAGCCGGCGGCATTGCCAAAGAATTCAACACCATCGCCATTGACGACGGCATCGCCATGGGCCACAGCGGCATGCTCTACTCCCTGCCCAGCCGCGACCTGATTGCCGACTCCATCGAATACATGGTCAACGCCCACTGCGCCGATGCTCTGGTCTGCATTTCCAACTGCGACAAAATCACCCCAGGCATGCTGATTGCCGCCATGCGCCTGAACATTCCGACCATCTTCGTTTCCGGCGGCCCGATGGAAGCCGGTAAAGTTATCGGCGTAGCCAATATTCAACCAGAACGCCGTTTGGACTTGATTGACGCTATGATCGAATCGGCTGACGACAATATCAGCGATAAACAAGTCGAAGAAGTCGAACAAAACGCCTGCCCGACTTGCGGCTCCTGCTCCGGCATGTTTACCGCCAACTCCATGAACTGCCTGACCGAAGCACTCGGCCTTTCCCTGCCGGGCAACGGTTCTTATCTGGCTACCCACGCAGGCCGCAAAGAATTATTCCTCGAAGCCGGCCGCATGATTGTCGAAATCACCAAACGCTACTACGAGCAAGACGACGAAACCGTATTGCCGCGCAGTATTGCCACTAAAAAAGCGTTTGAAAACGCTATGACCATGGACATCGCCATGGGCGGCTCGACCAATACCATTTTGCACCTGTTGGCCGTCGCCAACGAAGCCGGTGTCGATTTCAAAATGGCAGACATCGACCGCCTGAGCCGCGTTGTACCTTGCATCTGCAAAACCGCGCCAAACAACCACGACTACTATATGGAAGACGTGCATCGCGCAGGCGGCATCTTCGCCATCCTGAAAGAATTGGACAAAGCAGGCAAACTGCACACCGACGTGTACACCATCCACGCGCCGACCCTGAAAGACGCAATTGAAAAATGGGACGTGACCAACCCTGAAAACACCCATGCCATCGAGCGTTTCAAAGCAGCTCCCGGCGGCGTGCGCACTACTCAGGCGTTCTCGCAAAACCGTATGTGGAAAACCCTCGACCTCGACCGCGAAAAAGGCTGTATCCGCGATGTTGAACATGCCTACTCGCAAGACGGCGGTTTGGCAGTATTGTTCGGCAACATCGCCGAGCGCGGCTGCGTGGTGAAAACCGCAGGCGTGGACGAGAGCATCCTCAAATTTACCGGCCGCGCCCGCGTGTTTGAAAGCCAAGAAGACGCAGTAGAAGGTATTTTGGGCAATCAAATCGTGGCCGGCGATATCGTCATTATCCGCTACGAAGGCCCTAAAGGCGGCCCGGGTATGCAAGAAATGCTGTATCCGACTTCTTACCTGAAATCCAAAGGTTTGGGCAAAGCCTGCGCCCTGCTGACCGACGGCCGCTTCTCCGGCGGTACTTCCGGCCTGTCCATCGGTCACGCTTCGCCTGAAGCGGCAGAAGGCGGCGCAATCGGTTTGGTACACGAAGGCGACACCATCGAAATCGATATTCCAAACCGCAGCATCCACCTTGTCATTTCCGATGAAGAGCTTGCCGCACGCCGTGCCGAAATGGAAGCACGCGGCAGCAAAGCGTGGAAACCGGAAAACCGCGACCGCTACGTCTCCGCAGCCCTGCGTGCCTACGGCGCGATGGCGACTTCCGCCGACAAAGGCGCAGTACGCGACGTATCGCAAATCGAACGTTAATTAACCTGACTTTAAGGCCGTCTGAACGCTTTCAAGTGTTTCAGACGGCCTTCATTCAAACGGACAAATATGGACAAATTCATTTTAGCGATGATCGGCATGGCCATTGCCCTGTTGATTATTATTGGCGGCGGATTTATCGCTGTCGAATATTTCAAATCCCATCCTGAAGCATTCCAAGTCAAGCCGCTATCAAAATAATCATTTAACGGCATGAGTTTCAA
>NZ_JBQCVF010000146.1:0-4000 GCF_051962515.1 Neisseria sp. P0009.S007
GGACGCATTCAAGAAGCCCGCAACAGCCAAACCGGCCGCAGCGAAACCTTCGCCTTCGACCCCGCCCACAACATCCTTTCCGACAAAGCCGCCGAAGGAAAGGGCGGCAACCTTAGCAGCGGTAACCGCCTCAAAGAATACAACGGCATCGAATACACCTACGATGCATTGGGCAACCTGATCTACCGCCAGCTGCCCGACGGCGAAAACCAATATTACCAATACGATTTAGAAAACCAACTCGTCTGCGCCGAAATCAAAAAAGCAGCAGGCAATACCGAAATTTGGACCTACGCCTACGACCCGTTCGGAAGACGCCTTTCCAAAGAGCGCCAAGACAAACTTGCCTGGACGAGTACCGACCCGAAACGCACCCACTTCGTCTGGGAAGGCAGCCGCTTGTTGCAGGAGTACACCTACAAAGGCAGCTATACCTATATCTACACCGACCAAGACAGCTACGAACCCTTAGCCCAAGTCTTCTACGACAACCAAGACGAAACCCAATACCTCGCCTATTTCCATACCGATCAAATCGGCATACCGCGCGAGATGACCGACGTCCACGGCAATCTGTTATGGTACGGCGAATATACCGCTTGGGGTCGTCTGAAAAAGGACGGGCGGGTTTACAAGGATGCGCATCAGCCGTTCAGACTGCAAAACCAGTATTATGATGAAGAGACGGGGCTGCATTACAACCTGATGCGCTATTACGAGCCTGAGGCGGGGCGGTTTGTGAATCAGGACCCGATTGGGTTGCTGGGCGCAGGGGATAACCTTTATCAGTTTGCTGTAAATGCTCAAAGTTGGATTGATCCGTTGGGACTTTCTCGTAACAGGTTAGCTACAGTAGGTAAAACGCCATCAAAAGTGAGTACCACTGGTAGGGCTGTAATGCAGCGCATGTTAAGTGCTAAGGAGCTACGTGGTATGTCGGCTGAGCAGATTAGTAATTTAAGACGTGTAAGCGATATTCCTAGCTCTGCCCAATTTTGGGATACTCCAACTAAATCATGGCAGCCTGTTAGGTCTGCTCATATGGGGCATGCAGGCGAAGATGCTGTGGATTATTGGAATAGAAGAGGAAAATTTTTTGGTAAAAAATCGCCTGAAGTTAGATCGTGGATGAGAGATCCAAATAACTATCGGCTTGAAAAAGGTGCCGGTAAAGGGGGAAATTGCTCCCGCGGCGCAAAAAACCGAAGTAGGTATGATATGGATAAACCAATCGGGCCTAGACAGAAATCTGATTATGGCCATTGATATTATAGAATCTACACTTAACATTGTTTATTTTAATTGAGGAGTTGTATGCTATGAATTTAGATGCAGTTAATCCAGAATTGGAATCAAAAATTAATGATTTAGTTTGCGAAGCTTATAATAAATCTTTTTCGGAACAAGAAAAATTATTAAAAGAAGCATTTGAGCTAATACCTAAGCCAGTAACTCAATGGGCGCATCCAACTACAATGGTTACGATTGCCTTATTTGAGTTATATTATAAACATCAAAAATATGAACAGGCTGAGGAATGGCTGACTATTGCTTTGAGTGTTGCCGATTTAGGAACAACTAATGCAGGAACATATCTATTAGGCGGTATTTTTTATTATGATATTGAAAAATATGATGATGCTTATCAATATTTCGATATAGCTTATAACGATGCTGGATATTATCCATTCAGTATCGAGGACAAAAAATATTGGCAGTTTTATAAGCAGCGTAAAGAAGAACTAAATCCTAAGAAAAAAAACAAAAAGTAAGATTCGATATTTTCAGACGACCTCAAAACCTTCTTTGAGGTCGTCTGAAACATTTGTTCTTTAACAACCTGATCTACCGCCAGCTGCCCAATGGCGAAAACCAATATTACCAATACGATTTAGAAAACCAACTCGTCCGCGCCGAAATCAAAAAGCCCACCGGTAATACCGAGATTTGGGAATATGCCTACGACCCGTTCGGACGAAGGCTCTCCAAAGAGCGCCAAGACAAACTCGCTTGGACCAGCACCGACCCGAAACGCACCCATTTCGTCTGGGACGGCAGCCGCCTATTGCAGGAGTACACCTACAAAGGCAGCTACACCTATATCTACACCGACCAAGACAGCTACGAACCGCTGGCGCAAATTTTTGACAACGCCAAAGACGGCAAACAATACCTCGCCTATTTCCACAATGATCAAATCGGCATACCGCGCGAGATGACCGACATTCACGGCAATCTCTTGTGGTACGGCGAATACACCGCCTGGGGTCGTCTGAAAAAGGATGAACGCGTTTATCGGAACGCGCACCAGCCGTTCAGACTGCAAAACCAGTACTTCGATGAAGAGACGGGGCTGCATTACAACCTGATGCGGTATTACGAGCCTGAGGCAGGTCGGTTTGTGAATCAGGATCCGATTGGGTTGTTGGGTGGGGAGAATCTGTATGCTTTTGCGCCAAGTACACAGGCTTGGGTTGACCCATTGGGTTGGGCATATTGGAAAAAAGGAACACCCAAACCAGCGGGCTGGAGGCTACCTAGGGACGGAACTTGGGCGGGAGAAAGAGGACATTCTCGCTTTACACCAAATAACCCACAAGATTTGGGACTCAATGTTGGTGATTCTATTAATTACAGAGGTGGTAGACCAGACTTTTCTCCTTGGGCAAAAACTCCTTGGTCTTCATCTGGTAAAGGGCCCAAAGGGTTTAAAGTTACCGGTATGACGGGTGACCCAGATAAAGATTTCACAAGAATGAGAAGGGCTTTAGCAGATAAGATGGGATGGTCTGTCCAAGATACCCAAAAATATTTGACGGACAATCGTCTTGACTTACATCATTCAAGTAGAAATACGGCGCAAATAATACCGAGAGATTTACATAGTGGCATTAGGCATACTGGTCCTGCAAGTGTCATGCGTAATAAGAAGAAAATCGGAAAAACATGTCCATAACCTTTAACTGGAGTAAACATTATGAGCACAAGAATGCAAACTTTAATAGAAAAAATGGGTGGAGTTGTAAGGGTCGGAGCAAAGCCTTTCGCTCCTTTATCACGAGAAATAATGTCAAAATTTCTAGATATTGATAGAAAAGAATTTTCTGATTATTTAGATTATTTGACGTGTTTTGGAGGAGAGACATATCTAAATGAAGTATTTTATAAATTAACCATGTATGACAATGGACTACCAAGCTATTGTTATCCCCCTGATTCACCGATAGAAAATGTTGTAATAAAGAAAGGGGAATTTGGTTGTTTCTATGGAGAAGGGGAATCGTATCAAACTGGCTATTCATTGAGCAATGCTATAAAAAAAATGGAAAATAGGATTCCTACGAATTTTTTACCTATTGCTGAGAATAACTACGGAGATAGGATATGTCTTTGTATAAAAGGGGAAAAAATAGGAAAAATTTTTTATTGGTACCATGAAAACGAATGGGATGAAGAAGATTATTTTGATGATTTTGGAAAAACTATGCCTGAAGAAGTAAAGATGCAAAATATGTATTTAGTCGGAGAAGATTTGTATGACTGTTTTAATCGTATGGTCTTAGAAGAAGAATAATTGTTTGAAATATTATGTGCCTAAAGATATATGTAATATGTAAACTGAATTATATATTTCTAGCTTTGATTAGCAAATCGTAGCCCGCATAAATTCCTGAATTTGCAGGTAGCGTGCGTGCCTCAAAGCAAGTACGCGGGTTTTTCGGTTTTCAGACGGCCTCAATATCCTTTTGAGGCCGTCTGAAACCTCCGTTCTTTAACAATCCAATCCCCGTTATCGGTTGCAACGCTGGTTGAAATAGAGGCCGTCTGAAAGTTAGTTTTTCAGACGGCCTCTATTTAGTTACAGTATCAAAGTCCTATTTGACGATACAGAGACCGACTTTGCATTTGACTCCCCGCTTCCACTTGTTTGGCAGCGCAGCTACTATTCCGACCAAATAGGCAACGGCTGGCTGGGACAGGGTTGGTCGCTGCCGTTCTC
>NZ_JBQCVF010000147.1:0-3997 GCF_051962515.1 Neisseria sp. P0009.S007
AAATCTTTGGCATGGGCGGAGAGGGCGGTCAATAAGAGGACGAGGGGCAAAAGGCGGTTGGGTTTCATGTTTTTAGGTAGATTAAGGGAAAAGGGCCATTGTACGGGAAGCGGTGTTAAAGTGAGTCAAAGGCCGTCTGAAAGGATAAAAGTTCTTTCAGACGGCCTTTTATTTGAATGTAGCAGGAATATTCAGCTTTATGGCTAGTGTCACAGATTTATTGCGCTGAAGTTTTCTCCAAGAATAGGAAAGTCTCGGCTTTGTTGCGCGGTCTTGCGCCTTGCCACAAGGTTTGCCAGCCCGAAGGTACGCCGATGTTGGCGGCTTGGCGGATGAGGTGGTAGCGGCAGGTCGGGTTGTCGGTCGTGGTTTTAATATGGCTGTATTGTGTCCACGCGATTCGTGTGCGCTGGTCTTGGCTGTCGATGCTGATACATTCGAGGCCGTCTGAAAGCTGCTGTTTCAATTCGGAAGAAAGCGCGGCTTCCATTTGGTGTACTACCGGCGCATGGCTTTTGGCGGCGTTGAGCCACGGTAAAAACAGGGTCATCAGCAAAGCCCAAGCCAAGGTAACGCCGGCCGCCCAGTTGGTCACGGCTTGGCGGCCTCGGATGTTTTTACGCGTAATCGCCCAGAGCCATAACGGGGTAAACAGTAGGGCGACGGCCATCGGAATCGGGTCGATGTCGAGGATGTAATACGGGCTGAAATAGGCGGCGCGTTCGGCCAGTTTGGCAGGCCAGCCGTAGTTCATGGCGAAGAAGCCCAGCCACAGGAAGACGGCAATCAAACCGAATGCCATGATGCCGAACCAGTTGATAAATGCCGCCGCACCGCGACGCAGGCCGTCCAGTTGTGCCGCGCCGAGCAGGGCGAGCGGCGGCAGCAGCCAAACGAGGTTGTCTTGCAGGCGTTGAGGATTGATGGCGAGCAGGGCTGTCATGATAACCAGCCACGACAGGCTCAGAATGCCCCAATTTTTATCGTGGATACGCGTGCGGCTGAGCGTCCATGCTGCCAGCGGCCAGGCAGGCAGGGCAAACCACAGCAGGTTTTTCAGATAATAGGGCAGGTTGAAGGCCGTCTGAATCTGATGGAAACCGCCGAATACGCCTAAGGAATAATGGTTGAACCAAATATCAAACCATTCGGGATTGGTTTTTGATAAAACCAGCGGATACAGAATCAGCAGGGGCAGGGAAACGACGATGGCGCCAATCAGGGTCAGCAGATAGCGTTTGCTTTGCCAAGTAGAATGGAACGACAGGGCAAGTGCTAAAAACATCATGACCGCGGTCAGCAGATAGCCTGATGAGAGGGAGAGTAAAACCCAGCCGCTGCACAACAGCAAAATGGCGATAATGACGCGGCGGCGTGCCAGTGAGAAGCCGCATAGAATCAATCCAAATGCTGCAAAAGCGGCCGACATGGGATTGAGGAAGTGGGCGATGGGCAGCAAACCGATGCTGCCGATAAGGATCAAGACAACGCTGCGGCCATGGTGTCTGCCGAGAAAGTTGAAACCGGCAAAACCGCAGGCGGTCAGTCCGATGGCGGTGAATACCACACCGGCAAAACGCGCGGCATCATAGGTATCGGCCGCCCAAGGCGAAAACAGGGTTTGGAATGCGGTTGCCGCCCACAAAAAAGCAGGGGAGATGGTGAAATCGGGTTGGCCGAAGATTTGTGCAACCAGCAGGCTGCCGCCGTTTTTCATGGATTCGGAGGCGGTAAAGAGGGAGGGTTCGGCAGGGTTCCACAAGTCATGCGAGAACACGCCCGGCCACAGCCAGGAAAAGGCCATCAGCAGCAGAAGCCATGGTTTTTCATGGGTTTTTTGGGGGCGGCGCGGATCGGGCGGTGTGTAAGTCAGCATGGAAGGTCAAAAAACGGTTGGTTTGAATAGCAATGGTACAGGGTTTGACGGGTTTGCGCGATATGCCGGACCGGAGAGCTTTGTAAAATAATGCTTACGGCTCGTTTTTATCGGGTGTTTGGAATGATATGGCATTAGGTTGACGACAAAAAGCTCAGGCCGTCTGAAAGAAATATTTCAGACGGCCTGAATGCAAAAAAGACTGCACGAAGCAGTCTTTTTGACAAAGCGGCAATTAGCGTTTGAACAGGTTGCCGAATTTGTTGTTGAATTTGTCCACACGACCGGTAGTGTCGACGATTTTTTGAGTACCGGTGTAGAAAGGGTGGCACAGAGAGCAAACCTCAACGTTGAAGCTGTCTTTTTCCATTGCGGATTTGGTCACGAATTTGTTGCCGCAAGAGCAGGTAACGTTGATTTCGTGGTAGTTCGGGTGAATACCTTGTTTCATTTGATTTCCTTTCGATTAAGCGGGCACAGGGGTTTTGCCTGTACTTCAGTTAAGCGTGGAATTTTCGCTATTTTTGGCTGTTTCGTCAAGAGGATATTTTGTATGCAGGGCAGTTTCGCAACAGGCGAGAACAGTTTAGAATAGAGTTTCAAACCAAATGTTGTGTAATCGGGCTGTAATCTAACTGAAAAGAGGATGTAAAACCTCCTCTAGATGTGAAACTTTAAGAAGAATAATAGTCTGAATAATATTTACGCTTGTACGAACAGGAGACGGAATCAATGTGGAAAAGGATATTGACGTGCATTTTGCGTGTTTGGGGAGGAATGTTGCCTCCGTCTTATTGCAAACCATTCGGCAGAATTGCGCAAAAATTCCGTGCTGCTTTGGCTGCGTGCATTTCTCCAAACATCGGTAAAAACGTCAATATTGAAAAAGGCGGATACGTCTTTCCGGATACGGTAGTCGGCGATAATTCGGGTATCGGCGTAAACTGCGAAATCTGCCGCGGTTTGACCCTCGGCAAGAACGTGATGATGGGGCCGGAATGCCTGTTTTATTCGACCAACCACAAATTCAACCCTGAAACCCGCCGCTTTGAAGGCTATACGGACATCCGCCCGATTGTGATTGAAGACGATGTCTGGATTGGTAGACGTGCGATTATCATGGGCGGTGTTACCATCGGTAAGGGCGCGGTAATCGGCGCAGGTTCGGTGGTTACTAAAGATGTGCCGCCTTATTGCGTGGCTGCGGGCAATCCTGCGATTGTTCGGAAAAATCTGCTCGATGAGCAAGAGCTTGCAGCCGAATAGCGTAAACAAAATAGCAAAATAAAAGGCCGTCTGAAATTCAGACGGCCTTTTTTAATATTGATTAAGCGGCAATTTTTTCGCATTCTTTAATGCAAGCCAAGCAAGACTCGTAGCAGGCTTTGCATTCAGCGTGGTGGCCGGCGTGTTCTTTGCAGGAGGCAGAACATTGTTTGCAGGCTTCGATGCACACTTTTGCCAAAGACGGAGTCAGGCGTGAATTTTGGGCAGCGAGGTTTTGCAAGGTGCCGCACAGTGCCAACATTTGATTGACGCCGGCTGCGCAGTCTTTCATGGAGGTATCGCCTTCGCTCAACAGGGCGATGCAGTGCGCCAGGCAGATTTGGCCGGCTTCAACGCAATGTGCGGCTGCTTTGCGCGCAGCTTCGTAGGCGCGCGGTGCAGAGTGCGCGTGACCAGCATGACCGGCGTGGTGTGCATGGTCGTGAGCACGGGCAAAAGAAGCGGCGGCGGTGAGAGAGACAGCAGCGGCGCTGCCGATAAATTGACGACGGTTCATCATAGTTTCCTTTTTGCTTTGTAGAAATATCGGACGAATTATTTCATCCGTTATTAAAAGGTTATCATGTTATTCGTTTTTAAACAACAGGCCGTCTGAAGGTATCGATAACACGTTCAGACGGCCTGTTGTTAGATATGATATTTGTTTAAATTAATCACAAATCGGATGGCTGAAATACGGGAAAGTGACTTTTTGCCGAGAAAATAGTCGGTTTATTCCGCCAACAATTCTTCCGGTTTGACTTTCTCGCCATACACAGGCAAGAGGGTTTTTTCATAGGCGGCTTTCAGACGGCCGTCTTTTTTCATGGCGGCGATTTCGCCGTTGACCCAGTT
>NZ_JBQCVF010000148.1:0-3964 GCF_051962515.1 Neisseria sp. P0009.S007
ATGGACGTATGGTTCGACTCCGGCTCGACCCATTATTCCGTCTTGAAACAACGCGAAGAATTGGAATGGCCGGCTGATTTGTACCTTGAAGGCAGCGACCAACACCGCGGCTGGTTCCAATCGTCCATGCTGACTGGTTGCGCCTCATCAATGGGTCGTGCACCATACAAACAGCTGCTGACCCACGGTTTCGTGGTTGACCAAAACGGCCGCAAAATGTCGAAATCCATCGGCAACGTCGTCGCGCCGCAAGAAGTTTACAACGAATTCGGCGCAGACATCCTGCGTCTGTGGGCGGCATCTACCGATTACAGCGGTGAATTGGCGATTTCCAAAGAAATCCTCAAACGCGTTACTGAAAGCTACCGTCGTATCCGCAACACTTTGAGCTTCCTGTTTGCCAACCTCAGCGACTTCAATCCTATTGAAGATGCCGTGCAACAGGCAGATATGGTGGAAATCGACCGCTACGCCTTAGTGTTGGCGCGCCAGTTGCAAGAGCGTCTGGCAGGCGATTACTATCCACGCTATGCCTTCCATTTTGCCGTAAAAGACATTGTTTCTTTCTGTTCGGAAGACTTGGGCGCGTTCTACCTCGATATCCTGAAAGACCGCCTCTACACCACCAAAGCAGACAGCCATGCACGCCGCAGCGCCCAAACTGCCTTGTATCACATCACACGCAGTTTGGTTCTGCTGATTGCGCCGATTTTGTGCTTTACCGGTGAGGAAGCATGGGACATCATTGGTGGTGGCGAAGAAGACAGCGTCCTTTTCCACACATGGCATGAGTTCCCACCAATCAATGAAAAAGCCGAAGCCGAATTGGTGAAAAAATGGACGGCAATCCGAGAAGCACGCGAAGCAGTAACCGCCGCCATCGAGCCTCTGCGTACGGATAAAACCGTCGGTTCTTCATTGCAAGCCGAAACCGAAATTACCGCTCCTGAAGAAATTGCCGACTATCTGAACACTTTGGGCGAAGAATTGCGTTTTGCTTTGCTGGTGTCTAAAGCAGAAGTGAAAGTAGGTGATGAACTTGCTGTAACCGCTAAAGCCAGCGATGGTGAAAAATGCGAACGCTGCTGGCACTACACCCACGATGTAGGCGCAGTTGCAGGCCATGAAACCATCTGTAAACGTTGTGCCGACAACGTTGACGGTAAAGGCGAAGAAAGACATTACGCTTAATTATTTGGTCTAAGATAAAGGCCGTCTGAAAACTTTGGTAATAGGTTTTCAGACGGCCTTTGTTTATTGAATCTGTTTTGTATAGCGAATAGATTTTGAAGGGTAATTGGGATTTGTGATTTAGGTAAAATGCAGGATAGGGTTTCAAGTTATTGCAGGGTAGGAGTTTAATTGCACAAAATAACTCTTACTTCAGAGAAAATTTGTTGAGGATACAGGAATGACGAATAATCATTTGTCTAGAATTGAGATCAATCATTACAATTCTGTATTCGTAAGTCTTTAATAAAGCAATGAGGTATCCTATGCGCCCTAAAGATAAGTTTGACATCAAGGCTTGCAAAAAAATTAAGGACTGCAACGATGAGGAATTAATTGAGATGGGGGAGTGGCTCTCAGGATGGTTGGGAGATGCGAACTTTCCTGTTTTTAGTGAAATTGTCGAAATCTTTGTAGAACGACAAGACACATTACTTCCATTCGTTTCAAATATTTTTTACTCAAATGATAGTATATGCATTTATTGGGTTTTACTTGAACTCTATCCAAAATTATCCTATCAAAACCAAGTAGCCTTAGCCATTGATTTGGAACATTGTCTTCATAATATTTCAGAAAAATTAATTTTGGATGAAGATGATGAAAACCTTAAAGAAATCTTGGAAAAAGTTTTAAATTAAGGTAGATATATATTTAATGATTTTGAAATAATGCATTGTCGGAGAAGATACCTTTTAAAGGGTCTTACTTATCCGTGGAGTATGGACGTATTTTGAACCTTCAAATAGCCTCATATTTGCATTTTATCCTTAAACGGAAATTTCGTTTTATCCAATATGAAAGGCCATCTGAAACAAGTTTTCAGACGGCCTTTAGCTATTCTATTGCTAAGTAGAAATTAGCGTGCAGAGCAAGAAGTTTCTACTTTGTTGCCGTATGGGTCAGTGAAGCCGAAGAATGCTTCGCTGCCTTTTTGATGCCATTCAGCGCCTTTGCCGAACAGGCCTTGGTTGGCAACATAGCGTTCGCCTGAACCTGCAACGGCAGAAGACAGGGTGGCAACTTTGTCGTCAAGGCGTAATTCAACTTGATCGGTGCTCAGGTTGCGGACTTGTACAGACAGACCGTTTTCGCAGCTGAATGATTGAACACGGGCATCATGATCGTGTGCACGGCCGTGGTCATGATTGTGCTCGTGACGGTGACCATGGTCATGTTGATGGGCTTCGGGTGCGGCACAGGCAGCGAGACTCATGGCGGCGGCAATTGCGAGCAGGGCTTTTACTTTCATTTTTGACTCCTATGGTCAGTGTTGAAGGAAGAATGTAGCGGCATGTTATAAATATCTTTATGGCTTCACAATAGGGATAACCATTATTTACTTTTCTTCCTGTTTCCGGGAGTATGGCAGGATTCTTTGTAGTTTTGATATGAATGATTAATGCCGTTTGAAAAAAAGCCGCACTTGCGCTAGAGGTAAACGAAAGTGCGGAAAATTCAGAGAGTTACATTGAAATATGGGTTGGCCGTTTAACGTTGGCGTGCTTTAAAGCGGGGGTTGCTCTTGCAAATGACGTACACTTTGCCTTTTCTGCGGACAATTTGGCAGTCGCGGTGTCGTTTTTTTGCAGTTTTTAGGGATGAGAGGACTTGCATCATTTATCCTTTCTGAAGGAAGACATCATGGATTGGTAACGTTGGTTGAACTTGCTGGCGCGGCCTTCGATATTGACATTGCGTTGTTTGCCTGTGTATACGGGGTGGGACGCGGAAGAGGTATCAAGAGAGAAGAGGGGATACTCTACTCCGTCTTTCCAAACCATGGTTTTTCCGTGGGTATTGGCACATGAACGGATGAGCCATCCTTGGTCTGCGCCGCTGTCGTAAAACAGGACGGTACGATAGTTGTCTGGGTGGATATCGGGTTTCATTTCTTTCTCCAGCTAGTGTTATGGTATAACATTATACTCTTAGAAAAAAAGCAGGCAAGTGTTTTTTGGTTTTTCTTTATCACGGGGTTGCGGCATTTTGATAAAATATGCTGTTTCAGACGGCCTTTTTTTCATGAGGCCGTCTGAATATTTTGTTTTCTGATGATAGGGATATGATGTATTTGTATAAGGGTTTCAGATTGGGTGGTGCGGTAAGCAAGGTGATGCCGATTGTCCATGTATTGTCCAAGCTGGGGCTGTTGTTTTCACTGCTGTTGGCTGTGCCGACACTGATGTCGTATTTTTATCACGACAGTGCGTTTTTCGTGTTTGCCTACACGGCTTTGACGGTATTGTTGGTGTCGTGCGTTACTTGGGTGCTGACTTTGCGTTTCAACCGTGAATTGCGGCCGCGTGACGGATTTACCCTGGTATTGATGCTGTGGCTGGCCTTTGCCGTCGTGGCGGCGATGCCGATTTATTTCTATATGCCGTCCATGAGTTTCACCGATGCGTTTTTTGAAGCGATGTCGGGGCTGACGACAACGGGGGCAACAGTGATTTCCGGCTTGGATACTCTGGATCCGTCGGTAAATTTTTGGCGGCACATGCTCAACTGGCTTGGCGGTATGGGTATTATCGTGCTGGCTGTGGCGATTTTGCCGATGTTGGGCGTGGGGGGGACGCAGCTTTTCAAAGCGGAAATTCCGGGTATGGATAAAGAAAGTAAGATGGCGCCCCGCATTTCGCAAGTGGCCAAACGGTTATGGTTTGCCTATGCGCTGACAACTGCTGCGGCTTTTGTATCCTTACATATTGCCGGTATGGGTTGGTTTGATGCC
>NZ_JBQCVF010000149.1:0-3868 GCF_051962515.1 Neisseria sp. P0009.S007
ACATTGGCACCAGAAGGGCAGTGGACAGAGTATCTGCTTTACAACCCAACTCAGGGTTTCTTATGGCTGGTTGAAGCTGATGAAGGTTGGAATATTTCCGAAACCTTGAACGATTGGCCGCGCCTCGACCGCAACCGCCAACCGCAAGGCTATGGCAAACTTTATGACTATGGCGGACGGGTCAGGCTTGCCAGCGGAGCGTTTTATTGGCGTGTCCGAAACGGTGATTTGAACTATTACAGCGATTACCGAGACGGGCAAAGCCGTAAACTTGGTTCCGAACTAAACAGTCACGAAATGGCATGGACTAGAAGTGCCCCAATTGCTTATCGGGAAATTGCAGATGCGTTTAATCTGACCAATAAAATATCATCTTATACCGTGAAAATGAGTGCGGATGATATCGATGAAAAATTACGACTTCTGATGATTGCTATTTTGGTTATCGTCAATATTCCGTCATTGTTTATGAATGGCTTCGATATACTGTTCGATATATTTCTTATCGGTTGGGGTGTCTATACTCTTTTTATAGTTGGACGGAAGAGAGATGAAAATGGCGAACAGAGTATCTCTCGAGTGGGATATGTTATTTGTGCAATGGCTTTGATTGTTTTTGTTACGATGATGAATTATGCAGATTTGTCTGATTTGGATGATGACAGCAGCCGAGTTCATTCAGGCGGAAGCTACGGTGGCTTTTCCAGCGGTAGCTATTCCGGAGGCCATAAATGACCCATGCCCCCGGTAATCATGGCCTATTGGACTTATACGGTTGCGATGAAGCCATCTTAAAAGATGAAGGCCGTCTGAAAACCGCTTTGATGGCTGCCGCACAGGCTGCAGAAGCCACTATATTGACCGAACATTTCCATACCTTCGGCGGCGCAGGCGGCGTAACCGGCGTTTTACTACTTGCCGAGTCTCATATCAGTATCCACACTTGGCCGGAACACCATTTCGCCGCCATTGACGCATTTATTTGCGGCGGTATGAAATTGGAAAAAGTGAAGGAAGTGTTGTGCAGGGAGTTGGCGGCTGAAAGAGCTGTTTGGACGGTTGCGCAACGTGGCGAAGGTATACTGGACGATATACAACCATCGGTTGAACAATAAAATCTGTCAGGCCGTCTGAAAAAATCGGCTGATAGTAAATTAGATAACAAATTTTGTATAAAAAGGCTTTTAAACAAAATGCTTAAAATAAAAGATTGGAAGAGAAACAGAAGTTTGCCATTGGGTATTTACTTGCTTGCAGGTTTGTTTTTGTTTGGAGTGGAAAGTGCCGAAGCAAAAAAATTAACATATGAACGTACCGAGTATTGTCGTAATCAAGTTTATGTCAGTAATAACCAAGGCACATCCCTACGAGTGCAGCCAGGCGATAAGGCATCTTCAATCGCTCAATTGCACTATATGCAATACCTTTGTGTTATCGGTAATGACAGCAAAAATACCGAAGAAGGATACTCTTGGATAAAAGTAAAAAAAGTACCTTTGGCAATCAAAGAAAACCAAATCAGTTGTCATGATATGGGCCTGCCTGACAACTGCACCAAACCTACCGATTTCCCGACTGAATGGAAAATCAAACCGCCCAAAGGCAAAAAATGTCGTCTTTCCACTCATGTTGATAATGAAGGTCAGTTGCTTATTGTCGCAAAAGGCGTTTGCCCAACCGGATGGGTAAAAGAGAGAGATGTACAATTTTTTGCCGATTAGTAAACTTGGCTTTAGTTAAAGAAAAAAACAAAGTTCATCATATGGCAGAACAATCAAGAAAAAAGATTTAACTTATTCTTTATTAAAAGACAGGCCGTCTGAAAGCATATTCAATCCGTTTTCAGACGGCTTTATCTTACATTTTTAAAATATCCTGATTAAGGAAATCAGAAATGCATGTTCGTACTTCCATCATTTTTGCCTTATCCATGCTCACCTTAGGAGCATGTGTCAGTCATCATCCTTCGGTTCCTCATGCTTCAACGGTGAAAGACCGTGCATATTATTTCCAACATCTTGACGAAGCCCAAGCAAAAAAAGAGCAATGTTTGAAAGACAGAGTATTTGAGAAAGCAGGCGTTGATATGGAAAACAGCAGAGATCAACAAATGATTGCTGCGTATCCCGATGACCTTTTAATGCTCAACCAAGATAATGCGGAATTATTTTCTTGTATCGCTGCGTGGACGGCTGCTAATTCCGCAGAACCATTACGCAAATGGCAGAGGGAAAATGAGGAAAGTGAAGCCACCAATCAAAAATTTGAGGCACAGGTTATGCGGTTTAAAGCAGAACTAGAAAAGAAATACTCAGAAATAGATTGGAAAAAGTTTTATCCTGCCGCACTCTATCAGGAATCTGTCCATTTCCTTTACACAGACAGTACGTCAGAAGAATATGCAAAAAAAGAAGCCATCGAACGTATCTTTATTGATAAAGCGAAACGGTTTATAGCAGAATCGGAAGCGAACAATATTGAAACGCTGACCCAAAAGATGTCGCAAATCTGCAAGGAGGATACTTGGGGCTATATCCCTTCGTGTAAAGTCTATTATCATGTTTTAAAAGAAAAACTCTCGAAAAAAACACTATCCGAATTAGTGGAGATGGAAAAACAGTATAACGACGGCGAGCATATGCCTGTTCCTATTTTATTTGAAGCTTATCGTTTTACCCTTGGATCTGCTTTGGAGAAAATAAATCGAGAATTAATGTCAGACTACGGTAAACTCGATTCCGAATATAGGCAGTGTGTAAAAAAAATCGGAGAAAAAGTCTCGGTTACCCAAATGGACAGCTTTGAAGAAAATTTCGAGCCGGAGTTTTATCTCGGTTTTTATCCCGAATGTGCCGTTACCGATAACATTATGAAACAATTGGAGTTTCCTCTGGATTTAAATGTCGCGGTTGAAAGCAAAATTTTCCACAAAATAGTCAAACAAAGCCAGGAAGAAAACGAGAAATTTCTCATCGATGAAGAGCTATCAGGAATAGCATGGCGGAAGCAGCTGGAAGAATCGCCCGAAGTCTTACAAACCAAAAAAAGCTTGGCTCAAAAATATGCCCAAACACCTTGGCAAAATTTCAGGAGCACTATAAAACAAGACTATCCAGATATCGAAAGTGACTTCTCGGGTACGGAAGAAGAACAGAAGCAGAAAAAGATAATTTCTACTGCCCTGAGGTTAATCTTGATTGAAAAAATACAGCCTGAAATGGACAAGTTAGAGAAAAAAAGTATAGATGAATTACTTACTGAACTACGAGCTCGTTGTAAAGAAGGAGAAGGAATAGATTGGCTAAGCGATACTCAGTGTATTCTGTATTACCGTACCTTCTTAAAAAAAATTCAGGGTCAAACTTTAGAAGAGCTATTAGCTTCAAAAGATAAATATGAAGAGGGGCCTTCCTTGGTTAAGTTTTCCTATAAGTTAGTATTAGAAGGGAAAGAGGTGAAACGATCCTTCGAACTGATAAAAAATGATGACAAACGCGAAGCAGCATACTGGCAATGTATCAAAAACATCAGCAAAACCATAAAGAAATCAGGCATTCTAGAAACTAACGATGCCGAGTCGATTATCTTGAACGAACCTGGTTGCAAACAGGTGTACTATGTCATGAGCAATATGAACGAAGAAAAACGGTTCACATATTTTGCCGACACGCTGCTTAACAAGAAACGTTTCAAAGAAGCTCCGAAAGTTCAACAAGATTGATGTAAACATTTCATTAAGAGGCCGTCTGAAGTCTTGCATATGCTGTTTTCAGACGGTCTTAAACCTTGTTCTGATTAAACTGAAATATTGACGTTATATGGAAAAAACGCCTTTTTTTAAAACCGATTGCCCAAGCTGTGGTGCGCC
>NZ_JBQCVF010000150.1:0-3867 GCF_051962515.1 Neisseria sp. P0009.S007
TTTTCAGACGACCCTTCCAGCCATTTGGCGGCATCGTCGTTGACGACGTGCATTTTGGGATGGGACAGCGAGCCTTGGTTGAGTGCGTTTAAGGTGGCGGAGGTTTTAAAAGTAGCGGTCATGTCGGGGTCGAGATCGACCAAAGTAACATTTTTGACTTGCGGATATTTCAAGACTTCGCGTGCTGCCAATCCGTCGCCACCGCCGAGAATCAGCACGCGTTCGGCGTTCGGCACCATCTGCATGGCGGGCAGAACGAGTGCTTCATGATAACGGGCTTCGTCGCGTGAGGAGAATTGCAGGTTGCCGTTGATGTAGAGGCGGGTGTCGTCTTTCCAGCGGGTAACAACCAGCCTTTGGTAGGGCGAGTGGCTTTGATAAACGACGGGATCGCCGAAATAGCTTTGTTCGGCTTTGAAGGAAATGCGGTCGGCGTAGGCGAAGGTAATGGCGAGGATGGACAAGACAATTAGCGCACGCAGGCGGATGGCGCGGTAGCGTGGCAGTTCGGCTTTAAACACGCGGGCGGTCAGATAGGCGACGGCGGCGTTGAGGATGCCGAACAAGAGGGCGGAACGCGCCATGCCGAGTTTGGGGGCGAGCAGGAGCGGAAATAATAAGGAGACGGCAAGTGCACCCAAGTAGTCGAAGGTCAGGACTTTGGAAACGAGTTCTTTAAACTCCGCGCCTTTGCGGTTTAACACGCGCATAACCAACGGGATTTCCATGCCGACGACCATGCCGACAATCAGCACGAAGGCGTAGAGCAGGGTGCGGAACGGGGCGGCGGATAAACCGAAGGCCACAAATAATGCCAGCGCGGAAATGCCACCGATGATGCCGACCAAAAGTTCGATTTCGATAAAGCGGTGCAACACGTCTTTATCTTTAATGTATTGGGTCAGGTGCGCGCCTATGCCCATTGAAAACAGATAAAGCCCGATGACGGAGGAAAACTGCAAAATACTGTCGCCCAAAAGATAGCTTGCGAGTGCGGCGATGATGAGCTCGTAGGCGAGGCCGCAGCTGGCGACGATGAAAACAGAGATAATGAGGGTGCGGTGGGCATTCATGATGACGTTTTTGTGGCTTGAGTGTGGGCAATGTAATGATTTTTAAGGTGGGCTGCAAGTTTATTTATAGGATGTAGAAAAGGCCGTCTGAACAAATTGTTTCAGACGGCCTTTAATCTGTCAGGCATTAATAGCGGTGTTTGAATACCATGCCCACGGCGTAAGAAGATTTTTTCGGCAAATCTTCTTCGTATTTCGGATTGACGTTTTCTTTCAACCAGCCGGCGCCGAGTGTGGCAGTTGTCCGTTTGGAGAAGCTGTAATCGGTGCTGACGGCGACGTGTTTGTAGTCTTCGCCGATAGAGCTTTTACCGTAGGCAAAGCCGATTTGAGGTTTGAAATTGCCGATTTTATATGAACCCGACACCATAAATTCTTTGGTGTTGTTGATTTCTTTGTCTTCGTGTTTTATTTTTATACCATTCTTCTCCTCCTCCCATGGCCCCCAGCAGCTAAAGCCGTCGCAAGTATTTTTGGCGTATTGGAACGCGGCATCGACGGAGATTTTGTCTTTGCTGTATCCGGCCATGAATGCGTGGGCTTGGAAGTCTTTGGTTTCGGTCGGAGAGTCGTTGGGTGCGTATTCGGCAGCGTAGTGCGCGTTAAAGCCGTTGTTGGGGTGGTAGTAGTCCACACCCCAGCCGAAGACCCAGTCACCGTCACGTTTTTTGTCCGGATTCCAGTTGTTGTTATTGCGCGCGGCATTGGAACCGGGGGAAACGTTGAATTTGAATTGGAAGCCGTTTTTCCAAGGCGACTCATAAGCCATGGAAACACGGCGTTGGCCGAAGCGGGAAATTTTGCCGAACTCCAAAATCGGGCTGTTGGTGTCGAACGGGTTCAGATAAATGCTGTTCATGGGCGTACTGATGTAGCCCATTTTGACGGTGCCGAGGTTTTTGTAGCTGTTGAGAGCGACGTATGAGTCGGCAGTACCCCAGCCGCCCCAGCGGTCGGAATCGAAGTAAATAAAGGAGCCAAGTTGCCATTTCAACCATAAGTCGTTGTTGAGTCGTACTTCATCGGAGAGATAAAGACTGGAACTTTTATCGGAAATGGTTGTATTGGTTACACCGGTTTTATTGTTGTGTTCGACCTCGGTCATGATGTAGATGGTGCCGCTCATTTTAGGTTCGGCGTGGGCGGCGCTTATGGAAGAGCCGATGAGGGCAGTGGCAATAAAGTAAGATAACTTCTTCATTTGATTCTCCTTTTTATGTCTTTTTCTTGCTTATGGCGAAAGAGCTCGGATAATCTTATTTGACAAAACATAAAAAATCAATACATTTGTAACTTATCGTAGGATAAATTGAAAAATAGTTTTCAGTTACGTATTTTTGTGTTAATTTGCCGACAATCTTAGACGGCTATTATTATTTCGATGGAATATGTGGTTTAAAACACTATTTTCATGGTTTGAAATAGATGATTTAACTATGCTGGAGAACTTCATAAATAAATGTAGTTGAGTGTAGTTTGAATAATCAGGCCGTCTGAAAAAGAAGAATACCCAAAAGAAGGAATGAAATATGGCCGGAAAAACCTATCCGCTGTTGGCTGCATCATTGGCTGCCGTATTCGCATTGTCGGCGTGCAGCCGCGATGTTAAACCTGCTCCTGAGTTTAAGCGTACCGATTATGAGCGCGTGGTGGTCAGCAACGGTGTCGAGCCGGGTACGCTGGATCCTCAGATGAGCGGCGATATGGCGGCCGGTGCGATTATCCGTCAGTTGATGGATGGTTTGGTCGGTACGGATGCCGAAGGTAAAACCATTCCTGCTTTGGCGGAAAAATGGGAGAGCGAGGGCGAGCGTATTTGGACCTTCCATCTGCGTGATGCCAAATGGAGCAATGGCGATCCGATTACTGCCGAAGATTTTGTATACAGCTTCCGCCGTCTTGCCGATCCGGCTACCGGCGCACCTTTCGGCAGCTATTTGGTCGATGCTCAAGTGGAAAATGCGGAAGATATATTAAACGGCAAAGCCAAGCCTGAGACATTGGGCGTCAAGGCATTGGACGCGAAGACCCTGCAATTTACGCTGATTGCGCCCGTGCCTTATTTCCCCGATATGCTGATTCAGCAATTCACCTTTCCGGTTCACCGCGCCACTGTTGAAAAATATGGCAATAAGTGGACGCAGCCCGGTCAGTATGTTTCCAGTGGCGCTTATCTGTTAACGGATTGGAAAGTTAACAGCCACATCAATATGGAACGCAATCCCAATTATTACGATAAAGACAAAGTGGCCATTCCGAAGGCGGTTTTCTTGTCAGGCAGCGGGGAGTACAACCGTTATCGTGCCAATGAAATTGATGTGACTTACGGCATTCCCAGCGATCAGGTCAAAGTGGCGGATATTGAGTTTCCAGGCCAAGTAAGACGCACGACTTCTTTGTGCAGCTGGTATTTGGAGCCGAACCACGAAGCGGCGCCGTTTAATGATCCGCGCGTCCGCAAGGCGCTCAATATGCTGACGCGCCGCGACATTGTCGTTAAAGTGGGCGGCCGCGGCGATACGCCTGCGTTCCAATTGACGCCGCCGCAAATGCAGGGCGTGATTCCCGTTTATCCTGAGTGGAAAGAGTGGACGCCTGAAAAACGCATCGAAACCGCGCGCAAACTGTTGAACGAAGCAGGCTACAACGATGACCATCCGCTTGAGTTCGATATTTTGTACAGCACCAGCGAAGCGTCCAAAAAACAAATTACTGCCGTGCAGTCGGTGTGGAAAGCCGCCATTCCGTTTATCCGTCCGACTTTGTCCAACGAGGAATGGAAAACTTATTTGGA
>NZ_JBQCVF010000151.1:0-3783 GCF_051962515.1 Neisseria sp. P0009.S007
GTATTTTAACCTATTATATTAAGTTCTTAACAAAGAGAAACTATGTCTGCTTTTACTCCCAAACCCAAAATAATCATTCTCAGCCTTGCCAGCGCATTCAGTACATTAACCGTTGCCAATACCATCGAAACCTCAGCTCGACCAGAACAATACCAGGAATTGGATACCGTTGTTGTCAGTGGCAAACGTACCAACGACCAAAAAGGCGCGGACGACGTGTATTACAAAAACGTCTCCAACGCCTACGTCGGCAAAGAATACCTCGAACGCTACCGCGTCCAATCCGCCGGCGACGTGCTCAAAGGCCTAAACGGCGTGTACAACATGAACACCCGCACCGCAGGTGGCGCGATTACACCCAATATACGCGGCATCACCGGCAAGGGCCGCATCCCCGTAACGCTGGACGGCACGGAGCAAACGGTCGATGTCTGGCTCAACAACTACGGCGTGGGAGACCGCAACTACCTTGACCCCGCCCTGTTCCGCAGCATCGCAGTTGAAAAAAGCCCCGCCCTAACGCGCGGCGTAAAATCAGGCGTCGGCGGCGCGATGTCCATCCGCACCATCGAACCCGCCGACATCATCCCCGAAGGCAAAAACTGGGGAATCGAAGTCAAAACCGAGTTTTCCGGCAACACCGTGGCGCAGAAAAACGACTTGCGCCAATTCTTAGGCCGCGACTACCGCACCCTCTCGCCCATAGGCGCAACGGCGGACGGAGTATCGGGTATGCCCGATGTATTGACCGGCTATACCGGCAAACCTTCCCCCACCGCCCTGTTGTTGGACGAAGGCATAGCAGGTACGAAGTATGCGGGCGGCAAAAGCCACACCAACTTCAAAGACGATAGGCAGTTGATGTTGTCCGCCGCCTTCAAAACCGACATTACAGACGGCCTTGCTGCATACAGCCACCGCCAAAAAGGCAACTACTACGCGGGCAAACGCGGCTATCAGAGCTACCTCAACAACCCCATTTACGGTGCAGATGCCTGTTACGATCAGTATCCCAACAAATCGCAACTGGAAAAAGACATACTCTGCAAATCGTCTTCCAGTCTAGTACCCAATATGGCCGTCCTGTTCCGGCCGGGCGAAGAAATCATGAACAGCCACACCGACACCAAAACCCTGCTGCTGAAAAACAACTGGTATCTGCCAAGCAACCAAAAAATCAGCCTGCAATATATGGACAACAAAATCGGCTTCGGCGAAATCAATCCCCTGATAACGGCATGGATACTCGGTTTCGCCGAACAATCCCTAGACGAACCCGCGCAGCAGGCACCGGGCATAGGCACGAAAATCGACAGCAAAACCTACAAAATCGGCTACGAATGGAAACCGCAAAACAACAAATGGATAGACCTTCAAGCCGATATGTGGCGGGTGAAGACCGACAGCAACCGCCATCAGAGCGGCGGCCCCGTCGTCGGCGTCATTACGCCCGACTATGAGTACGACCTTTGGTACTGGTGCAACATACGCAAACAGCCCTCGCCCAACCTGCGGGGGGAAAGCTGCGAAGACGCGATGGCGTCGAACACCTACGGCTCGGCGCGAACCCACGAAGAAGTGCTGCGCATGATAGAAGACACGCCCGACAAAATCGCCCGCAAGCTGGCAGAACACGATGAAAACAACCGTGCGATTACCGACCGCTGGATGGGGCATACGGGCGGCTACTACGCCATCACGCCCGCCGATAAAAATGTGATGACCGACCAGACCAACCAAATCGGCAAAATGATGAATCTGGCCGAACTGAAGCAAAAGCTGAATCAGGAACGCTACTACATCGAACATCCCGACCGCATCATCGTTCCCGGCGCGCGGCAGCGTACCGACGTCGTCCGCAACGGCTTCAACCTCAGCAACCGCTTCCGCCTTTCCGACAAACTCAGCCTCACCCTCGCCGCCGACTACCAGCGTGAAACACTGGAAGAACGCACCGATACCGCCGACAGCAATGATTTGATGAATACTTTCGGCGTACTGACCCGCATGGCGGCCTTGGGCGGCCCGCAGTCGGCGAAAAAGCACGAATGGGGCGCGAACCTGGTGTTTGACTGGAAACCGACTTCCCGCCTGAACATACAGGCGGGCGTGCGCTATCAGAACTTTAAAGGGCGCAATATCGAACTGGCGCGGCAGCGTGCCGCACGCAACCCCTGGTATCAGTACGGCCTGGGTTCGGACAGCTATGTTACCGGCCTGCTAATGCCGTATTACGAATTGGCGGATGAAGAAGACTTGCGCTTATTAGACGGTTTGCGGCGGACTTACAACCGCAATTTTTGGGATCAAATGGATAGACAAAGCGACGAGTATAAGCAGTTAAGCCGCCGCTTTGCCGAAAAGAACGGCTATGATTTCAATCAGGTCGAAGACGACGGCTCCGATGATGCTTTTTACCGTACCCGTATTTACGGCAAAGTGGATGGCAGCCTTACCATGAAAAGTGAAGCCGATAAAGATAAAGACGCACTTTATATCCTGCGCCGTAAGCAGATTATCCCGATGGTCGCGGGTAAATTCGATACCGATAAAATACAGATTACTCCGGAAATGTACCGTGAAATGGTAAACAACCCACAAGGCAAAATAGGCCGCTACCGCCGCTATATCCCGGGTTCGCCTGTCGGCAAATACGGTGATGATTTCCGTATTAGTGATAGGCTGGTTAATGAGTATACGGGCAGCTCCTATCCGTCTCCGGATCAAAGGGTAAGTCACGACTATAATAATACCGCGTGGATACCCCATCCATTCGGCGAAGCCGACCGCTGGCGCATGCCGCAGGAACAGCGCGCGCATTCCTGGGCGCCCATGCTGTCGGTCAGCTACGATCTTGCCGACAACCACCGCCTCTTCGCCCGCTATGCCCGCATGAGCCGCTTCCCCAGCCTCTATGAATTGACCGCTTCCACCGGCAGCGGCGGGCTGTACGGCAGCAAGACCGTGGCCGAATACAGCCTGAAGCCGGAAAAAAGCACCAACTGGGAAGTCGGCTACAATTTCAATTTCGCCCCGCATTTCGCCAAACTGCGCCAAGGCGACCTCCGCCTCACCTACTACAGCAATAAAATCAAAAACCAAATCGACACCTCGAATATGGACGGCGGCATGATCCAATACGACAAGGCAATCAGCAAGGGGGTGGAGCTGCAAAGCCGCCTCGACAGCGGCCGCTTCTTCGCCTCCTTCGGCGGCACTTACCGCTTGAAACATATGGTGTGCGACAAGAGTATCGCCTTCAAATTCGACTATTACTACCAACGCGTACCCGAATGCCTCGAAGGCGGCTTCGGCCTCAGCCGCTTCTTCCAATCCCTGCAGCCGAAATATTCGCTTACCCTCGATGTCGGCACGCGCTTCTTTAATGAAAAACTGGAATTGGGCATGCGCGCCATCCATCACAGCAAGGCGGAGCGGAAAAACTACGACAAGCTGATTGCCGACGGCGTGGGGCAGGTGTATGAGCGCAACGGCAAACCCTACGGCTGGCATGCCGCCACCCTTTTGGATGCCTATGCCCGCTACCGCATAGGGAAACATATAGACTTGAATTTCGGCGTGACCAACCTTGCCAACCGCTATTACCTAGACCCCATGTCCAGCACCCCCGTCCCCGGCCCGGGCAGGACGGTTACCTTCGGCATCAAGGGTAGGTTTTAGGGCTTGACCGCATCATATTGCAGCTGGCGGGCAGGAATCTGCCCGTCGGCTATAGTCTGTTACCGTTACTATAATATTTGTAGTTCTTAGATGATAATGCAA
>NZ_JBQCVF010000152.1:0-3780 GCF_051962515.1 Neisseria sp. P0009.S007
AAAAATATCTTCCTTACATAAAACCTACTATAATGCCATCTTTTGACATATTTACATTCACTCAGCATCATTGCACCTACTAATTGTCTTTGATGCACCCATTTGATTTTATAAGGAATAATGATGAAAAGCTTGGGCAGTACTTTATTTATCCTCGGCGTATTGGCATTCGGTTTGAATTATATGAACGCAGTACCCAAAGTTTTGGCTTGGATTTACGAATGGGGCGAAGATACCGCCCTATGGATTAAAGCAGGCATTACAGGTAGTGGCGCTTTACTGTGGTTGGCAGGCAACTTCCTTGAAAAACCTGCAGAGACAGAGGCAGAAGCAGAAGAGGAAGAAGAATAAATGCTATAAAAGGCCTTCTGAAAAGTTTCAGACGGCCTTTTTTATATCTTCGGCAAAACAGTACCTACTTTATGTCTGAAAGTATGCCTTAATAGAATAAATTGCTTGCTTTATTACTCCATGCGTCGAAGTTGACTTTTATGGATATAACCCTGAATCGAAATATGATGACCATACTCGTCTTTTTCTGTGTAAGCTCCCTGATTGCTGTACCACAACCAGTCGCCTTTTCTGAAGGCTGGGGCGATCTGTACACGTGTTCCGTTTGGGAGTGTTTTGATGATTTCGCCTTGCCTGATCGGTTCTTCGGGGTAGCTGTTGTTACGGACGTTTGCCGATCCGTCAGGGCTGGCGACAACATAATTGTGCACAATAAAGCCTTGGCTTTGATGGACGTAGCCTGTACGGATTCCGTCTAATTGAATATGAAACCATTTACCCTGTTTACTGAGTATTTTATGTTTTTTGCTTTCATAATCCAATACGGTCATGATTTTGCTGCGTGTATCAGGAGCAGCACGAACGTTTGCAGAGCCATCGCATTCGGCATAAGGCAAAAAGTAATCAGCGGCTTGGGCTGCTGCCGACGATAGTAAAACCGTTAAAAACAGTGCCATTTTCTTCATGGTTGGTTTTCCTTAGTATGTTTAGAGTGAGTTTGTTGTGGCGGTAAATTGTGTTGCCGTGCAGGCTTTGACGCTGAATACGCCCGCCTGCTTATCCGAATTTCACTTCTACCCCGAATACTTCCCGCCATAGTTTTCGCACGTTGCCGTAGTGGGTCAGCAATTCGTCCGTTACTTCGGTTTTTTTGGCATCTCGCAGTTTGGTGTTGTGTTGCTGCTGGCGGTAGAAGCGGTAGGCGGTGCGGCTTTGTTCGGCGAGAGTTTTGTCGATGAGGCCGCAGTCGGCAGCGATGTTCAATAGGGCGATGTTGCCGTAGTTGTCCAAGAGTTGCGGATACTGGCGGGCATGGGCAAGGATCAGATATTGGACGATAAATTCGACATCGACCACGCCGCCGCGCGCGTATTTGACGTTGCTGTCGGCAGGCGGATGAGTGGGGAACATTTTTTCGCGCATTTCGATGATTTCGCCTGCTAAAACGGTTTGGTCGCGTTCGGCAGTCAGTATTTCGGTGCGGATGCGGTCGAAGGCCGTCTGAACATCAGGCGTACCGCAGATAAAACGGGCGCGGGTAAGGGATTGGTGTTCCCACGTCCATGCGTTTTCGCGCTGGTATTTTTCAAAGGCGGCGATGCTGTGGGCGAGGAAACCTGCGTCGCCGTTGGGGCGCAGGCGCAGGTCGGTTTCGTAGAGGCTGCCTGCGCCGGTAGCAGCGGAAAGCCAGTTGGTCAGGCGGCGGGCAAGACGGCTGTACACGTCGCCTGCATCGGGATGCGGATCGTCGTAAAGATAAACCAAGTCAAGGTCGGAGGAATAGCTGAGTTCTTTACCCCCCAGTTTGCCGTAGCCGATGATGGCAAATTGCGGCGTGTCGCGGTGTTTTTTGGGCATGTCCGCCCACGCGCACGGCACGGCGGCGGCGAGGATGGTGTCGGCAAGTGCGGAGAGCTGGTCGGAAAGTGATTCTACCGTCCACAATCCGGCAAGGTCCTGAACGGCGAGGCGGAAGACTTGGGCGTGTTGGAAATGGCGCAGCGTGTCCATTTGCGCTTCGGTGTCGCCGCCGCAGGCTTTGAGGTCGTTTGAAAGGGCTGCGGCGAGGGCTTGCCAGTCGAACGCGGTATCCAAAAGCTGCGCGCTGATGAGTTCGTCCAGCAGAATCGGATATTTGCTCAGATACGCCGCCACCCATGAGCTTTGGCTCATAATCTGCGCCAGTTGTGCCAGGGTTTGCGGATGCTCGTTGAGAAAGGCGAGATAGGCGGAGCGGCGGCTGATGTTTTCGAGGAAGTCAAACAGCCGCATCAGCGTATTGGTCGGGTTGGTTTGCTCTGCCGCCGCCTGTACCAACAGCGGCACGATGGCGTCAAAACGCGGCTGGGCGTGTGCGGAAAGGTGGCGGTATTTATGGCCGTGCCGGATTTGGTCTAGCCTTGCGGCGATGGTTTCGGCATCGAACCCGTGTTTTTTCAGACGGCCTTGCCGCTCTTCTTCGTCGGGCTTGTCCTGCCATGCCCATTGCCATTCGCTGTTGTCTAGGGTTTGCTCTTCGGGTTCGCTCAAAATTTCGTTGAACAACTGATTGACCTTGTTCCGATGAACGTTGAGGTCGTCTGAAAAGGCGGCGTAGCTGTCGAAACCCATGCTTTCGGCAAGCAGTTGCTGCTGTTCGGGCGAGGAGGGCAGGGTTTGGGTTTGCTGGTTGTCCCAGTATTGCAGGCGGTGTTCGATGTCGCGCAGGAAGCGGTAGGCGGCGAGCAGGGTTTCGACGTTTTCAGACGGCATGATGCCCAGCTCGGCAAGTTTCTTCAGCGTTTCCTGCGTGCCTTTCAGTTGCAGCGCGCGCATTTGTCCGCCGCGTATCATCTGGAAAATTTGGGCGATAAATTCAACTTCGCGGATGCCGCCCGCGCCGAGTTTGATGTTGTCCGCCATGCCTTTTTTGCTGACTTCGCTGCGGATTTGGCGGTGCAGGTTGCGCATCGCTTCATACGCGCTGTAATCCAGATATTTGCGGAACACAAAAGGGCGCACCAGCGATTTGATGTCGTTCGGATGCGGCGTAACCACGCGGCCTTTGCACCACGCATAGCGCTCCCATTCGCGCCCCTGCGTGATCAGATATTGCTCCAGCGCGGTTTCGCTCAACACCAGCGCGCCCGAATCACCGTCCGGCCGCAGCCGCATATCGACGCGGAACACCTGCCCGTCGGCGGTAATGTCGTTCAACAATGCAATCAGTTTCTGCCCGACTTTGGTGAAAAACTCCTGATTCCCCCGTTCGCGCCTGCCGTCGGTGTCTCCCGATTCGGGATAGACGAAAATCAAATCGATGTCGGAAGACACGTTCAACTCATAGCCGCCCGCCTTGCCCATCGCCACCACGCTCAAATGCTGCGGCGATTTGGTATAACGCCCGATCGGCGTGCCGTACATATCCTGATAATAGGCGTAGGAAAAGTCCAACGCGGTATTGACGGCAAAATCGGCAAACAGCGTAATCGTACGGGTTACTTCATTCAAATCACTGATGCGGTTTATATCGCGCACGATAATCTGCGACACCACATAACGGCGCAACTCGCGCAACTGCCGCGCTAATTCTTCCTCATTTTCTTCCGCACGGATTTTGTCCCAGTCGGCAAAGGCTTGGAAATCAGCTTCGGTTAAAACTTTGTCCAACATAGGCAGGAAGATTTCGGGCTTGAGTTTGCCTGAATCAAGGTTGCGGGCGAGAAAAAGGGAATAACGGCGGGCAGTATCGAGGCGGTTCATAATCTTTGCCTGAATAAACAGAAAAGA
>NZ_JBQCVF010000153.1:0-3772 GCF_051962515.1 Neisseria sp. P0009.S007
TGGGCAAATCCTTATATCTGGATTCTCTTAGGCGTCTTGCTTGCTACCGGCGCACTCGGTTTTTACGACGACTGGCGTAAAGTGGTTTATAAAGACCCTAACGGCGTGTCTGCCAAATTCAAAATGGTGTGGCAGTCCAGCGTTGCCATCATCGCCGGTTTGGCGTTGTTCTACCTTGCGACAAATTCTGCCAACAATATCCTGATTGTTCCCTTCTTCAAACAAGTTGCCTTGCCGCTTGGCGTAGTTGGCTTCTTGGTATTGTCCTACCTGACCATCGTCGGCACATCCAATGCCGTTAACCTGACCGACGGATTGGACGGCTTAGCCGCATTCCCCGTTGTACTTGTCGCCGCCGGTCTTGCTATCTTTGCCTATGCCAGCGGCCACTCCCAATTTGCCCAATACCTGCAATTGCCTTACGTTGCCGGCGCAAACGAAGTGGTGATTTTCTGTACCGCCATGTGTGGTGCGTGTCTCGGCTTTTTGTGGTTTAACGCCTATCCGGCACAAGTCTTTATGGGCGACGTCGGCGCGCTCGCGCTTGGTGCGGCGCTCGGTACCGTTGCCGTCATCATCCGCCAAGAATTTGTCCTCGTCATCATGGGCGGCCTGTTTGTTGTTGAAGCCATTTCCGTTATGTTGCAAGTCGGTTGGTACAAACGAACCAAAAAACGCATCTTTCTGATGGCGCCGATTCATCACCATTACGAACAAAAAGGCTGGAAAGAAACCCAAGTCGTTGTCCGCTTCTGGATTATCACCATCGTCTTGGTGCTGATTGGTTTAAGTACCCTCAAAATCCGCTAAATCTCCAAAGGCCGTCTGAAAGTTTCAGACGGCCATTATGTAAGGTAAGCATGCTTGCCTGAATCCTACGTCCCAAAATAAATCCCGCAATAATCCACACAGAAAGTCTCCAAACATGTACCAATCTTTCGGCGGCGCAACCGGCATCCGCACCCTGACCGACCGTTTCTACGACTTAATGGAACTTGAGCCGAAATACCAAGCCTTACGCCAAATGCACGGCGAAGACATGACCCTGATACGCGAAAAGCTCTACGAATTTTTCAGCGGCTGGCTCGGCGGTCCACAACTCTTTGTCGAAAAATACGGCCATCCCCAACTGCGTGCCCGCCATATGCCTTTTGCCGTCAACGT
This sequence comes from Neisseria sp. P0009.S007, assembly GCF_051962515.1. Classification (NCBI taxonomy): domain Bacteria; kingdom Pseudomonadati; phylum Pseudomonadota; class Betaproteobacteria; order Neisseriales; family Neisseriaceae; genus Neisseria; species Neisseria sp. P0009.S007. The sequence continues at coordinate 1,165 of NZ_JBQCVF010000153.1, forward strand.
ACAAGTCCGCAACGAATGGATCGCCTGCTTTGCCCAAGCCATGAGCGAACTGGACATCGATAAAGCACTTGCCGAGCCGGTTTTAATCCAAGTTTTTGCCATGGCAGATTGGTGTCGTAACCAAAACGAAGACGGTATCGAACCGCCTATGCCGCCAATGGCGGTTGACCCATGGGTGCGCACACCGGAATTGCAGCAGATTTTGAGTAGCTACGGTGTAAACAGATTTTTTGAGGAATTTTCAGATTAAGTCTGTTTGAAAATGCTGCTATGACATTAAAGAATATAAGAGAGAATGTAAAATGAAAAATTGGTTAAGAAAAATAGCAGTTGCTTTGTTTGGATTCGGACAGATGGCTAATACAAGTGATATCCCAAATTTTGCAGAAACAGAGCAAGAAGCCAAACAAGGGAATGCTGCATCCCAATTTAATTTAGGTTTGATGTATTACTTGGGGAAAGGGGCTACCAAAGATTATAAACAGGCAGAACATTGGTTCCGTAGAGCGGCAGAACAGGGGGATGTTGAAGCGCAGAGCAATCTAGGGGGATTATATTATAAGGGACAAGGTGTTGCTCAAGATTATGAGCAAGCCAAATATTGGTTTCAAAAAGCTGCTGCACAAGGCTTTGCTAAAGCTCAGTATGATTTAGGAACAATCTATTTTTTTGGTAAAGGCATTGAACAAGATTATGATCAAGCAGCTCAATGGTATGAAAAGGCGGCAGAACAAGGGTATCTTGATGCCCAATACAATTTAGCCATTATGTATGATAACGGATTAGGTGTCGGTAAAGCTCCTGAGAAGGCGTTCCAATGGTATCGAAAGGCGGCGGAGCAGGGAGATAATCAAGCACAATATACTGTGGCTACAAGGTATATGCATGGTTTAGGCGTGCAAAAAGATTTTAAACAGGCGGTGCTATGGCTACATCGTGCAGCAGATCAAGAAAATATCAAAGCTCAATCAGATCTTGGCGTGGCTTATCATAATGGATTCGGTGTTCGTCAAGATGATAAGCAGGCCTTATATTGGTATCGTAAAGCAGCGGAGCAAGGAAGTTCTGAGGCCCAATACAATTTAGGTGTAATGTATCTAAAAGGGCAAGGTGTACGTCAAAGTAAAATAGTTGCTAAAGAATGGTTTAAGAAGGCTTGTGCTAATGGAGACAAGCAAAGTTGTGATGCTTATCAAAAATTGGATTAGGCAGGATATTAAATTTTGCTAAGGGCCGTCTGAAAAACTAGGATAAAACAGAAATAATAATTTGAATGTAATGGATTTTAAAATGAAGGTTTCGGTGAAAAAAATAATAATGGGTGTGATGGCTTGCTTTGGGTTAGGGCAGGCAGCTTTAGCTGAAAGTATTCCGGATTTTAAGAATATGCTGAGAGCTGCGGAGCAAGGAGATCCAGAAGCTCAATTAAGTATTGGAGCAATGTATGCGAATGGACAGGGTATTAGTCAAGACAACAGGCTAGCAGTGCAGTGGTTTCGTAAGGCAGCAGAGCAAGAGAATGCTAAAGCTCAATTTAACTTGGGTGTAATGTATCAGCTGGGGCAAGGTGTTGGTCAAGATTATGTACAGGCGGCAGAATGGTATCGTAAGGCTGCCGAACAGGGTGATACTGGAGCTCAAAATAATTTGGGTATGTTGTATCAAAATGGGCAAGGTGTTAGTCAAGACTATGCTCAGGCTGCGGAATGGTTTTATAGGGCTGCGAATCAGGAAAATACAGATGCTCAGTTAAATTTGGGTATGCTGTATGCTAATGGGCAAGGTGTTGGCAAAGACTATGAGAAGGCGTTGAAATGGTTTCGTAGAGCGGCTGGTCATGGAGATGCCATAGGTCAGTATAATTTAGGTGTGGCATATGCTAACGGGGAAGGAGTGCATCAGGATTACATACAGGCTATAGGATGGTATCGTAAAGCTGCGGAACAAGGGAATGTAGATGCACAATATAATTTAGGCGATATGTATGCGAGTGGGGAAGGTGTACGTCAAGATTATGTAGAGGCGATTAAGTGGTACAGAAAGGCAGCAGAGCAGGGAGATGCTCAAGCTCAATTTAATTTGGGCATGATGTACCTTCAAGGGCAAGGAGTCCGTCAAGACAATGCACAGGCAGTGCAGTGGTTTGGCAGGGCGGCAGAACAAGGGCATGCTAAAGCCCAATATAATTTGGGTGTAATGTATGCCAATGGGCAAGGAATTCGTCAAGATGATGTACAGGCGGTGAGGTGGTATCACAAGGCTGCAGAACAAGGTGTTGCTCAAGCGCAATTCAATTTGGGTATAATGTATGATCAAGGGCAAGGAGTTCGTCAAGATGATGCACAGGCAGTGCATTGGTATCGTAAGGCGGCAGAGCAAGGATATGCAGAAGCCCAATATAATTTTGGTGTGATGTATGCCAACGGAGAAGGTGTTCGTCAGAATTATAAGATTGCCAAAGATTGGTTTGGTAAGGCTTGTGATAATGGATTGCAACGAGGTTGCGATGCTTACCGAGAATTGAATCAGAAAGGATATTGAATCCTTATTCAAAGGCCGTCTGAAAAACTTAGGACAAAACCAAAATGACTTTTCAAAATAAAAAAAT
>NZ_JBQCVF010000154.1:0-3760 GCF_051962515.1 Neisseria sp. P0009.S007
TTCCCAGCCCCCGTTTCCCCGCCTACCATCACATGCGGCGCGGTGGCAAAATCTTGAAACACGGGTTCGCCGCGTTCATCCAAGCCGATACACACGGGCAATCTGAACTGCCGTGCCGATGTGCGGTATTGCTGCAAGGCCGTCTGAAACTCATCTTGTCCATATTGCCGCCAAGTATCTTTCGGGCGCAAGATATTGATGTGCCAAGTGTTGGATTCCCCGTGAGTGGTGCGTCCGCAGCGCATTTCGTCATCGCCGATGCCCAATTCGGAGCAAATTTGGCTGTGGTATTTTTCCAAATCCACATAGCGGTCAAACTGCACGCGCAAGCAGTCATAGCGCACGCCGCCGTATTCAGGCTGTATCGTACCGCCTTTGCCGACTGTTTTGTCCAGTGCGGTTTTGAGTTTGATGCAGGTTTGTTCTTCCGTGCCGGAAGCGGCCGGGTGCAGGCTGCCTGAAACGGCAGGGGCAGCACCGTCCGAACCACTGCCCCGGTGTTGCGCCGCCAAGCCGGCCAGTTCGTCAAAGAATATTTTTTTGGCTTCCACGATGCTGCCGTCACAGTAGTCCAAGGCTTTCCGGTAACGTTCCTCCAGCAGTTTCGCGCCGTTGTGCCACGCCAGTTGGATATAGGCAAACAAGTGTTTTTTGGTGAATTTCCGTTCTGGCACTTCGTCAAACATGCGCTGGCTGATGTAGGCTAGCCAAAATTTTTCTTCGCCTTTTTTGCCGTTTTGATTAAAGCAGGTGTTGAACGATGCGATTTCCAAACCACCGTCCATGCTGGGTTTCTGTTCCCAATCTTTGATATTTTTGGTTTTGGCAAAGCAGAAGGCGATGCACAGCCGCGCCCATTCATGGTTCTGCATTTTAGGCAGCACGCCGTCGCTTTCGAGCTGTTTTAGGATTTTGGCTGCTTCGCCGCTGGATTTGATGTGGGTGTTTTCAGTCAGCGTTACCCAGTATTTGTCATTGCAGATTTTGTCGTCGTCCAATTCGTACATGGCGTTTCCCTTTATTCAAAATAGGCGTGCGGGGTAACGGTGGCGCATTTTCCGCCGCCTTGCAGGCTTTGAGAACGGATAAAGTAGCTCTTGCCGATGCATCCTTGTGCGTTGAGCTTTTGATAGGTTTCGGAATCGATTTCGGCACTCTGCACCAGAATAATCACTTGGCGGTTTAAATTCATCCAGTATTGCACTAGGTTGTCGCAATGGCGCGTGTCCAAAGATGTGAGCGGGGTATCGACCACGAAGGGAACTTGGTAATCGGTAATTTCAGCTAATGCGGCAATCAGGGTCAGCACCAGTATTTTCTTTTCACCGTGGGAAAGCGGCTGGAAGTCGATAGCCATGCCGTTTTGACTGTACAGCAACAGGTTGCCATTTTCGTCGATTTCGATGTCGCCGATTTGTTTGTCATGGGCGATTTCCTTGTGCAGGCTGTTTACGGTTTTGCGGAATGCATCCAGTTTGCTGCGGCGTAGTTGCACGGCCAAGTCGTCTATCAGGCGGCACACGGCCTCGGCACGCTCGGCCTTTTGCTGTTTGGGCAGGCTGTCTATCAGTGCCTGTTGCTGGGTTTCCCATTCGGTTTTCAGGCGGTTGACTTCGGTTTGGCTGCGCTCGATGCTGTTTTGCACGCCGCCGAGTTTTTGGTTGGCTTCGGCCAGCTCTTTCTGAACACGCTCCAATTCTTCGCGCAGGCGGTCGGAATCGACAAGCCTGTCTTTCTGCTGTTCGTAGCAGCGTTTCAGCTCGTCCAGCTTGGTTTCCTGACGGTTTTTCTCTTTGTTCAGGCTGCCGAGGTCGTTGTCGGGCGATGTGATGCGAGCGATGTTTTCGAAGGCCGTCTGAAAACCAGTATCATCCAAGTAATTGTGCTGCATAGGGTCAGATGCATCTGGCGGCAGTTTATCGAACAGAACGTCCCATGATTCGTTCAGAGCACGTTTGAGCAGTTCGTCTTTCAGGATTTTCGGTGTCAGTAGTTCCAGCGTGTTGGGATTGGTGGAAAACTCCTGCCAGAATTCTTCCAACCGGTGCGCATTCTGCTCTTTGCCCTGTTCATGCAGCTGGCGGCGGTAATCACCGTGAAGCTGCGTTTTCAGGGCGGCGATATCGCTTTCAGGCAGCAGGGCGAGCGGCAGGGCCAACAAGGCTGCCTGAATGCTTTGGTTCAGTTGGGCGGTTTCGGCTTCACACTGTTCGATTTGGGCAATCAGCTCTTTGGAATGCTGCGTGCTGCCCGCGCCCCGCAACCGCATTTGCAAGTCGTCCTGCCGAGCTTCGGCTTCCTGCTTCTGCCGCTGCCACTGTTGCAGGGTTTCGGTGTGACGAGCCAACTCTTCAGAGGCAGTCTGAAAACGGCGTTCGGCTTCAGAAAGCCGCTCTTTCTCCCTGCCACCCGCCTTTTCGCTGTATAGCTCCTGCCCGTATTTCTTCACGTCTGCCTGCAAGGCTTTAAGCAGGTCGATGCCCAAAAGTTTGTTCAGCGCACCGCTCATCCAGCCGCCTGCGCCGAACTGCTTGGCGATATTGACCAGCTGTTCTCCGTCAAAAAAGAAAAACGTGGAATATTCGGACGGCAGGCCGTAATCTTCCAAATATTCTTGGATTTCTTCACCGTCTATAGGTTTTTTCAGGCCGTCTTTGCCTATGTAATACAAAAGCAGCTGGTTGCTTTCTTCCTGATAGAGGCCCAAATGGTCGAAATACCATTTACGAACAATACGGATACCCTGTTCGCCAAAGGCATAGCTTTCCATCAAATCCATTTCTAACACCATCTCGTAGGACCTGGCCATTTGGGCGGCGGCCTCCTTGTACAGCGACTGGCTGATGAAGTCATGGTATTTGAATTTGCTGTCGCCCAGTCCGGCGCGTTGGAAATTGGCAATCGCGTCTTTGTCGTACAGGCACAGGTAAATCGCTTCCAGCAGCGTGGTTTTACCGTGCCCGTTTTCCGCCCCGACCAAAATCAGGTTTCGCCCTTTTTCAGGCGGGGGAAATTCAAATTCGGCTTCGGCGTAGGATTTGAAATTTTTCAGTTTTATCCGTTTGATATACACCTTATTCCCCCCATAAATCCTGTTGTTCGAAGATTTTGTCCAGCTTCTGCTTCATGCCGCCGTATTTGTCACCCTTACGCCGCACCTGGCGCGCCCAAGCAAGAAGCTCCGCCGCCGCTTCCATTTTGACATTGTGTTTTTTGGCGGCCGCTTCCAGCAAATGGCGCGCGTCGGGGTCACGCCACAGCAGCAGGTCTTCAATTTCCGGGTTCATCGTCTGTCTCCTTGTTTCAAAATATCTTCCGTCCAAATCTGCTTGATTAGGTCGATTTCGTCCTGCGAAATCAGTTCTTCACCGAAAGCAGCTTGCACGTCCAGCAGCTTCGCCAGCATTTCCTGCCGCGCCTTGATGGTGAACGGGCCGGGGATGTGTTTGCCGCTTTTGAACGTGAGTTTTCCGTTGCGCCGTTCGGCCTGGCGGTATTCGGGTTTGTTACGGATATCCACTAACCAGTTGCGGTATTCAATTAACGGTGCAAATTCGGTTTTTCCTGCGTCCACAAATCCTTGCAGGCTTCTATCTTTATTGACTACCGTACACGTCCAACAGCCGAAACGGCTGGAATTGGTGCCGCAGCCGGGGGCTTCTTCCTGCGACAGCACAATCGGGCATTCGCCGCCGGCGGCTTCGCGGTAGAGCTTGATTAAATCGCTGTGTGCGCCTCCCCAGGGCGGGTCGTTGGCAGC
>NZ_JBQCVF010000155.1:0-3755 GCF_051962515.1 Neisseria sp. P0009.S007
TTCCCAGCCCCCGTTTCCCCGCCTACCATCACATGCGGCGCGGTGGCAAAATCTTGAAACACGGGTTCGCCGCGTTCGTCCAAACCGATACACACTGGCAATCTGAATTGCTGTGCCGATGCGCGGTATTGCTGTAAGGCCGTCTGAAACTCACTTTGCCCGTATTGCCGCCAAGTGTCTTGCGGGCGCAGGATATTGATGTGCCATGTATTGGCTTCGCCGCGTATGCGTCCGCAGCGCATTTCGTCATCGCCGATGCCTAATTCGGAGCAAATCTGGCTGTGGTATTTTTCCAAATCCACATAGCAGTCGAACTGTACGCGCAAGCAGTCGTAGCGCACGCCGACGTATTCTAGTTGTATCGTGCCGCCCTTGCCGACTGTTTTGTCCAGTGCGGTTTTAAGTTTGATGCGGGCTGCATCGAGTGTTCCGACATTTTCTGCGGGAAATTCGCTTGAACTAGAAATCTCTCCTGCATGTTGCCGTCCGCTACTGTTTTTAACAGCCAATTCAGCCAATTCGTTCAAAAAGGCCTGCCGTTGTGCCAAATCGTCATCGGGTTTGAATTGTCTGCAACGTTCCCAAAACGCATGCAAACCAAGCGCGCCGGTATGCCACAGGTCGGCAATTAGTTTGTACAAATCATCTTTTCCCGCCAGTTTCCCTTGCCTGATGTGGAACAGGGTTTCGCTCAACAGGGCAAGCCAAAGCCGCGAATGGTCTTGAAAGCAGGTTTGGAAAGAAGGGATGTCGATGCCTTTGGTATCGGGGGCGGCAGTCAAATTTTCCGGCTGGCGAGCCCAGCCTTTGGCAAAGCAATAGCCGATACAGAGTACCGCCCACTCGTAGTTGTTGTCCAGATGCGGCAACGCACCTGCGTGGGTGAGTTTTTCGCGTATGGCTTTGGCTTCGCTGCTGGAAATAATGTGTTTGTCGCTAATCAGGGTATGGAAATAGTCGGAATCCCACTGGCGGTTGTCTGGCAGCAGATACATGTATTGTTCCTTTAATTATTCGAAATAAACATCGGCAGTTACACGTGAACATGCGCCCGCGCTGTCCAGTGATTCGGCTTCCACCAGATAGGTGCGGCCGATATGCGGGTCGAGACGGCGGTACACTTCGGGGGTGATTTCGGTGTCCTGCGACAACAAAATCACCTGCTGTTCCAGCCCACTCCAATGCTTGAACAAACCTTCTCGGTGGCCCTCATCCAAACGTGCCAAAGGGGTATCGATGACAAAGGGGGCAGGATAGTGGGTAACTTCCGCCAATGCCGACACCAGCGACATAATCAGAATTTGCATTTGTCCGGCCGACAAATCGACCTGCGCTTCCCTGCCGTCGCGGCCGTAAAGCCCCATCCTTCCGTCGGCTTCGATGCTGATTTTGTGGATGCGGTCATCGTGTGCAATGGTGCGGTTGATGCGGGTGGCGGTTTCACCGATTTCACCCGCCTTTTGCCGCATTAGAGCATCGGTCAATGCGGCAATAACTTTTTCTACCTGTCCCGCACGGCGCGACTTCACCATCAGCGGGTTGCTGTCGCTGATTTTGTCTTGCAGTTTGCTGACTTCATCCTTTTTGCGCCGGCATTCTTTTTCTTTTTCCAACACGTTGCTTTTCAGGCTGCCCGAACGTTCTTTCAGTATATCGGCCTGCTTGTTCGCCTGTTTGAGCTGTTCCACCAGTTCGTCTTTGTTGCTGCCTTTGAGCAGCTCCAATTCTTCCAAGACTTGTTTTTGTTCGCTCCGCCGCTGTTCGATATCGGCCAGCAGGCTGCCTATCCTTCCTTGTGGCATACCCTGTATGCGGCTGATTTCGTTTTGGATTTCAGCATGGGCGTTTTTCGAGAGATAGTTGTGCTCGATAGTTTCGGCGCAATTTTCAGGCAACGGGTAAAATAATTCGTTCCAGCATTCGGCTACAGCTTCCTTCATCAGCGGGTCTTCCAAAATGGCGCAAGCCGAACGCCCCAATACTTCTTTGACTTTGCCGCTGCCGACAAACGCGCTCCAAAAATCGTTTACCCGTCCCGCAATCTGCTCCCTGCCGGCTTCATGGTGCAGGCGGTTGGCTTCTCGTTCGAGTTTGATTTTTAGCGCGTTCAGGCCGTCTGAAGGCAGGAAGGCCAGCGGCATGGCTTTAACCGCCGCCTTGACCTTCGCATTGAAATCGTCCATTTCCTTCTCCAGCCGTTCCCGCTGCATCAGCAAATCCTGCGAAGTGCGGATGTCGCTGCCGCCGCCGATCTGCTGTTGCAGCCTGCTTCTTTCCGCATCCCAATGCGCCCATTCCTGTTGTACTTTTTCCCATTCTTCACGGAATACATCATATTGCACTTGGGCAGAAGTCAATGCGCTTTCGGCTTTGTCCAAATCTTCCTGCATCTTTTTGCCCGCGTTCTCGGAAATGCAGCGTTTGCGGTAATCGCCAAGGCTGTCTGCAAGCCGCGTCAGCAGGGTTACGCCCAACAGGCCTTTCAGGGCGGTATTGAGCCACATACCCGTGCCGCTGCGTTCTGCAGCCTGCACGATTTTTTCGCCGTCGAAAAAGAAAAACGGCGCATAATCGAACGGCAGGGCGTAAGTGTTGAGATATTTGTCCAATTCGGCTAAATCGACAGGCAGGTAGCGGTCGTCAACCAGCACGTCTGCCCGCGTTTCGGTGCTTTCGCGTTCAAATTGCCTTTTCTCATTGAAATGCCATTTCCGGCGGATTTTCAGGCCGCAAATCTTACCTTGCCGCCGTTGGCGGATTTCAATTTCCAGCTCGATGCGGTATCGGCCGTATTGCGGCGCTGCTTTGTGATGCAGGGCAGCCTGCAGGAAATTCGGGTAATTGACATCTTTGCTGTTCAAGCCGGCCCGCTGCAAATGGCTGACCGCATCCGCGTCATACAGGCACAGGTAAACCGCTTCCAACAAAGTGGTTTTGCCGTGCCCGTTCATCGCGCCGATTAAAACAATGTTCTGCCCGTTTTTCGGTTCGGGAAAGGAGAAGGCCGCTTCTTGGTAGGATTTGAAATTAAGCAGCCTGATTGAATGTATCCACATATTCAGCCCCAATATTTCCTGTTTTCAAAAACTTCATCGAATACTTCGGTCATGCCGCGTTTGCGGATCCGTTCCTGTTGCTCGCGCTCCCATGCCGCCAAATCGGCCAGCGCATCGGGCGATACACCATGTTCGGCAGCGATTTTCTCTATCAGGTTTCTGGCATTTTCATCACTCCACAGCAGCAAATCAGCCACCTGTTCCCGTGTTTCCGTCTTCATTTTTATTCCTTGAGTAAGTGTTAATCAGATCTTCCGTCCAAATTCGCTTGATTAGGTCGATTTCGTCCTGCGAAATCAGTTCTTCGCCGAAAGCAGCCTGCACTTTTAGCAGCTTCGCCAGCATTTCCTGCCGCGCTGCGATGGTGAACGGGCCGGGGATGTGTTTGCCGCCTTTGAACGTGAGTTTTCCGTTGCGCCGTTCGGCCTGGCGGTATTCGGGTTTGTTGCGGATGTCCACCAGCCAGTCGCGGTATTCGATTAACGGTGTGAATTCGGTTTTCCCCGCGTCCACAAAGCCCTGCAGGCTTCTGTCCTTATTGACCACCGTGCACGTCCAGCAGCCGAAGCGGCTGGAATTGGTGCCGCAACCGGGGGCTTCTTCCTGCGACAGCACAATCGGACATTCGCCGCCGGCGGCTTCGCGGTAGAGCTTGATTAAATCGCTGTGTGCGCCTCCCCAGGGCGGGTCGTTGGCAGC
>NZ_JBQCVF010000156.1:0-3648 GCF_051962515.1 Neisseria sp. P0009.S007
CTGACCCAATCGGGTATCGAAGCGGCAAACTATCCTTTCTGTACCATCGAACCCAACGTCGGCATCGTTGAAGTCCCCGATCCACGTATGGCCGAATTGGCAAAAATCGTCAATCCGCAAAAAATGCAGCCTGCCATCGTCGAATTTGTCGACATCGCCGGTTTGGTTGCAGGCGCGAGCAAAGGCGAAGGCTTGGGCAACCAGTTCCTCGCCAACATCCGCGAGACTGACGCGATTGTTAACGTTGTACGTTGCTTTGACGATGACAACATCGTCCACGTTGCAGGCAAAGTTGATCCGATTGCCGACATCGAAACCATCGGCACCGAGTTGGCACTGGCTGACTTGGCCAGCGTCGAAAAAGCCATCGTCCGCGAAGAAAAACGCGCACGCTCAGGCGACAAAGACGCGCAAAAGCTGGTCGATCTGTGCAAAAAACTGCTGCCTCATCTAGACGAAGGTAAGCCTGTACGCGCTTTCGGGTTGGACGCAGAAGAACTTGCCATGCTCAAACCGCTGTTCCTACTGACTGCCAAACCTGCCATGTACGTCGGCAACGTTTCCGAAGACGGTTTTGAAAACAACCCGCACCTCGACCGTCTGAAAGAATTAGCTGCAAAAGAAAACGCACCGGTTGTGGCCGTTTGCGCCGCGATGGAAAGCGAAATCGCCGAACTGGAAGACGACGAGAAAGCCGAATTCCTCGCTGAAATGGGCTTGGAAGAACCGGGCCTGAACCGCCTGATTCGTGCCGGCTACGACCTCTTGGGCCTGCAAACCTACTTCACCGCCGGTGTCAAAGAAGTCCGCGCTTGGACCATCCACAAAGGCGACACAGCCCCACAAGCCGCCGGCGTGATTCACACTGACTTTGAACGCGGCTTCATCCGCGCCCAAGTTATCTCCTACGAAGATTTCATCGCTTTAGGCGGCGAAGCCAAAGCCAAAGAAGCCGGCAAAATGCGTGTGGAAGGCAAAGAATACATCGTACAAGATGGCGATGTGATGCACTTCCTGTTTAACGTATAAACCCAGCGTAACGCTTTTTCAGACGGCCTTTTCTAAGATTAAGGCCGTCTGAATTTATTTTCAGACGGCCTCATGTCTTGAAATATCAACAAAATAAGACATTATCTTCATAATAAATACGGGCATGGCCCGTAATTTTTCTCTCTTTAAATCTCTCATCTCTTACCAACACCTTACCTAAAAATAGCGCAAGGTTACATCATCAATAACAATATCATTGATATGACAATAAATAATTAAACAATACCACATCGTATTGATTCATTATAAAAACAACATATTAAATATTATGTTGAAACTATCAACTTTATTCCTACTCTAATCCATTACTATTCAAACGCATATCATCAGCAATCATTCTAAGAAGGCAAACAAACTGCCCTGTTCCGACAAACGATGGCCGACCTCCGAAATACTGTCATTCTCGGCAGGAATCACTTTTCAGATGACGCCATTAAAATAAACTAATTAAAATCAAAATATTATGAGCAAAGTTTTATCTTACCGCCCAGATATTGATACATTGCGTGCCGTTGCTGTTCTATCCGTTGTCGTTTTCCATATTGAAAAAAACTGGCTGCCTGGCGGCTTTCTTGGTGTTGATATCTTTTTTGTTATTTCCGGCTTTCTGATCACGATGATTATCCATCGTGAAATGAGCAGTGGGATTTTTTCGTTCAAAAACTTTTACATCCGCCGTATCAAGCGGATACTGCCCGCATTTTTTACCGTATTGACGGTAACGCTGATATGCGGCTTTCTTTTATTCACCAAAGATGATTTTTCCCTTTTATGGAGGACAGCCCTGTCCACCTTGGGGTTCATCTCCAATATCTTTTTTGCAAAGGGTCAGGGCTATTTCGACCCCATACAAGAAGAAAAACCTTTGCTTCACATTTGGTCTTTATCGGTCGAAGAACAATATTATTTCGTCTTCCCGATATTGCTGTTACTGGTAGTCCGCAAAAGCTGGCGCACCCAGTTTGCCTTCCTCATCACACTATGCGTATTCAGCATTTTGGCTTCTTTTATGCCGACTGCGCTGGATAAATATTACCTTCCCCATCTGCGCGCCTGCGAAATGCTGATCGGCTCGCTGACGGCAGTGTGGATGCAATACCGGCAACAGCAAGCGCTGGATACCGGCAAACAATATGCGGCGGCAGGCGCATTACTTTCCGTATGCGTACTGTTTGCCTGCCTGTTTACCTATACGGAAAAAACCGCCTATTTTCCGGGACCTGCCGCCATCATTCCTTGTTTGGCCGCCGCCGCATTCATTTATTTCAATCAATTTGAACACCGGTTGAAAAAATTCTTCCAATGGAAGATTACTGTCGGCATAGGCTTGATTTCCTATTCATTGTATCTGTGGCATTGGCCTGTATTGGCTTTTATGAGATACATCGGTTCAAATAATCTGCCTTCGTATTCGACTGCGGCCGCGATTGTCTTAATGTTTGCACTCTCTCTGCTTTCTTATTATTTTGTCGAGAAGCCGTTTAAAAACTGGAAAGGCTCTTTTGCCCAATCTGTTACATGGGTTTATACTGCCCCCATGCTTGTTTTGGCCATTACGCCTTTTCTTGCCATGAAGCTTCCGTTTATAGAGCAATACGACCGTATGGGATTGGCGCGTTCCTATACTTCTTGTCACAACAATACCGACAAACAGTGTGTTTGGGGCGATACCGACAAACAGCCGGAATTACTGATTCTAGGCGATTCGCATGCCGACCAATATAAAACGTTTTTTGATACCGTCGGCAAAAAAGAAAACTGGTCGGCAGCGATGGTTTCTGCGGACAGTTGCGCCTATGTAGAAGATTATGCCGCACCCGTATTCAAGCAAAACGCCTCCTGCCGTGCCGTTTATGAATACGCCAAAGAGCATCTGCCCCAATACTCAAAAGTGCTTTTGGCCATGCGCTGGGGCAGCCAAATGCCTGAAAACAGCCACTCCCTTGCTTACGATGCCGATTTTTTCAAAAAATTCGACCTCATGTTGCAAAAACTTTCTTCGGAAAAACAAGCGGTTTACCTGATGATAGACAACCCTAATCTATCATACAACGGCTTGCGCGCCTATATCCTGTCTTACCGCATACCGGGATTTAGTCAAAATCTTGCCATTGATGAAACAGTCACTTCAAAAGGAAATGAGCGCATCAAAGAATTGGCAGAAAAATATGCCAATGTGTACATTATCGATGCCACTGCCTATATTCCGGAGAACTTCAAAATCAATGGATTGCCGGTTTATTCTGATAGAGACCACATCAACCCTTACGGTGGCAGAGAACTGGCCAAACGTTTTTCTGAAAAACACACGCTTCTTCAGTAAGCCATAGCCATTCATCCGATGAAATTTGTTACAATTAGCAGTTTGTAAAACTGCTAATTTTTTTGGAAGATATCAATGAGCGTCATCAAAGACCTACAATCGCGTGGCTTAATCGCGCAAACTACCGACATCGAAGCCTTAGACGCTTTGCTAAACGAACAAAAAATTTCCCTCTATTGCGGTTTTGACCCGACAGCCGACAGCCTGCACATCGGCCACTTGCTGCCTGTATTGGCATTGCGCCGTTTCCAACAAGCCGGCCATACGCCGATTGC